>DASRXO010000066.1:0-2935 GCA_035654095.1 Telluria sp. | reverse complement strand
CGATGTCGAGGCGCTGCTGGGTGAACTGTACCAGCGCCAGTTCGACCTCTCGCGGCCGGAGGACGAGGCGATCCTGCGCAAGTACGTCGAGAAGCAGTTCTTCATCCTGGGGCCGGACCAGCGCCGGCTGCCGATCCACTGGGTCGGGCTGGAGGTGAACGTCGACAGCGTCACGATCTACCAGGAGATCGAGGACACGCCGCTGTCGCAGGCGGCGCGCATCCACCAGGACGTGCTGAGCGACTTCATCGCGGACCAGGCCAACACCATCAACATCAAGCAGGGCGGCGCCATCCGCACGCTCAGCTTCGACCACAAGAGCGCCGACCAGAACCTGCGCTGAATGCGCCGCAATCCGATGACCATGCTACGCCCCCTTCCCTGCGCGCTCGCCGCGCTGCTGTGCCACGCGAACTGCCGGGCCGACGATCCGGTCATCCAGCGCATCCTGGTCGAGGGCGCGCGCGCCAGCCAGCTGGGCGTGGCCGATTCGGCCAACGCCGGCACCGTCAACCAGAACCAGCTCGAGATGCGCACCGTGTACCGCCCCGGCGAGCTGCTCGAAGCGACGCCCGGGCTGGTGGTGAGCCAGCATAGCGGCGAGGGCAAGGCCAACCAGTTCTACCTGCGCGGCTTCAACCTCGACCACGGCACCGACCTGCGCACCACGGTCGACGACATGCCGGTCAACCAGCGCAGCCACGCGCACGGCCAGGGCTGGACCGACCTGAATTTCCTGATTCCCGAACTGGCGGCCCGCCTCGACTACAAGAAGGGGCCCTACTCGGCGCAGGAGGGCGACTTCGCCTCGGCCGGCAGCGCCGCCGTCACCTACGCCAACCGCCTGACCAAAAACGTGGCCACCGTCAGCGTGGGACAAAACGGCTACGCGCGCACCGCCATCGCGGCTTCGCCCGACCTGGGTCGGGGCACGCTGCTGTATGCGCTGGAGCTGGTGCACAACGACGGCCCGTTCACCCATCCGGACGACTACAGCAAGGTGAACGGCGTGCTGCGCTACAGCGAGGGTTACGCCAACAATGGCTTCAGCATCAGCGCGATGGCCTACCGCGCCAAATGGAACTCGACCGACCAGATCCCGGAGCGCGCGGTCGACGCGGGTACACTGGGCCGCTACGACGCGGTGGACCCGAGCGACGGCGGCGCCTCGCGCCGTCTCAGCCTGTCCGGCGTGTGGCGCCGCACCGCGACCGATTCCGCGAGCAAGGTGAATGTCTACGTCATCCGCAACCAGCTCGAGCTGTTCTCCAACTTCACCTACTTCCTCGACGACCCGGTCAACGGCGACCAGTTCAGCCAGCCGGACCGGCGCGTGACCAGCGGCGTCAACGCCAGCCACACCTGGCATTTGCATCCCGCCGGATTGGAGAACGACCTGGTGGTCGGCACCCAGCTCCAGAACGACAATATCTTCAACGGCCTGTATTCGACCAGGGACCGCCAAGTGCTGTCGGTGACGCGCGCAGACCACGTGGTCGAGACCAGCCTTGGCCTGTTCGTCGAAAACCATACGCGCTGGAGCGACACCTTCCGCACCGTGGCCGGCCTGCGCGCCGACGACTACCGCTTCGACGTGCGCAGCACCCTGCCGGAGAATTCGGGCAGGTCGAACGCGCGCCTGGCCAGCCCCTCGCTGAACCTGATCTTCGGGCCGTGGGCGCTGACCGATTTCTACCTCAACTTCGGCGACGGCTTTCACAGCAACGACGCGCGCGGCACCGTCACCACGGTCGATCCGAAAAGCGGCCAGCCGGTCGGCACTGTGCCGGGGCTGGTGCGCTCGCACGGCATGGAGCTGGGCGTGCGCACCGAGATCGTGCCGAAGCTGCAGACCTCGTTGTCGCTGTACCGGCTCGATTTCGACTCCGAGCTGACCTTCGCCGGCGACGCCGGGACCACCGAGGCGGGCCGCCCAAGCCGGCGCTACGGCGTCGAGTTCTCGAACTACTACAAGCCGCTCAAGTGGCTGTCGGTCGACGCCGACCTGGCGTTTGCGCGCGCCCGTTCGCGCGATGACGACCCGGTCGGCAACTACATTCCGGGCGCGGTCGAAGGGGTCGGACAACTGGCGCTGACGGTGGACCAGCTGGGCGCGTGGTCGGGCGCGCTGCGCCTGCGCTACTTCGGCCCGCGCCCGCTGATCGAGGATAACAGCGTGCGCTCGAAGGCCAGCCTGACGCTCAACGGCCGCATCGGCTACCGCTTCAGCCGCGACCTGCAAGTGGAGCTCGAAGCCTTCAACCTGAGCAACCGGCGCGATTCGGCCATCGATTATTACTACGCCTCGCAGCTGCAGGGCGAGAGCGCGCCGCACATGGACATCCACTTCCATCCGCTCGAAGCGCGCTCGCTGCGGCTTACCCTCGTCAAGAACTGGTAGGGTACGGGCCGGAGCAAAAAATGCTACGCTAGCGGGATGACGACTCCCGCACTCCCCTTCACCGACCCGGCCCATGCGGCCGACGCCCTGCGCGGCGCCGGCTACGCGCTGCTGCGCCCCGCCGACGTGGCCGCGCTGGCCGGCTGCACGCTCGAGGAGCTCGACGCGCTGGGCCCCAGCTGGTCGCGCCTCGACCTCGACAACTACCTGAAGGACGGCGGCCGTTACCGCCGGCGCCGCCATTCCTGCTTCGTGCAGGACGGCGCCGCGCTGGACCAGACCGCGCACCGCGCGCACTGGCAGCCGGTCGAATACAACGCCCTGCACGGCGGCATGCACCGCCTGTTCGCGCCGATCGAGCCGTCCACCGTGGCCCTGCCCGGGTGGAGCCGGCTGCTGCGCGCACTGGGCGAGGTCTGCTCGCAGGTCAGGGGCCAGCGCCGCTGGTACGTCGAGGCGCACCAGTTCCGCATCGATACGCTGGACGGCATCGGCCGCCCGACGCCCGAGGGCGCGCACCGCGACGGCGTGGAC
>DASRXO010000065.1:0-2755 GCA_035654095.1 Telluria sp. | reverse complement strand
ACGACGGCCAGGCCGCCATGCGTTTCGCCAAAGTTGCGGTCGAGTGCGAGCGCCTGCGCGAACGCTGCGCGCGCCTTGTCGAGCTCGCCGCCGAAGATGCGGCACCAGCCCAGCGTGTGCCAACTGCCGATGTGCGTGGGCATCAGGCGCACGGCCTGTTCGAGCTGTTCGGCGGCGGCGCCAAGGTCGCGCTTGAGCAGGCTGGCCATGCCCAGGCCTGACCAACTACGGCCCTCGTTCGGATTGGCACTGAGCACCTGGTTGAAGCGCGCGACGGCGATGCTGGTGTCGCTGTCGAACAGGGCCAGCGTGGCGCTGACGACCAGCGCCTCGGTCGAGCGCGCACCCAGCGCCAGCGCAGCCTCGCTGAACGCGGCGGCGTCGGCGCTACGGTCCTGGTCGAGCCGCAGCAAGCTGGCCGCGCCCAGGAAGTGGGCGTCCCCGGCCAAGCGCGCCACTTCGGCGTCGACCAACGCGCTCGCCTCGTCGATCCGGCCCAAATGGTGCAGCGCGCGCAGCAGCGCCGTCGCGGCGGCGGCCGGCAGTTCGGGCGCGTCGCGGTACGGCGTCAGCGTGTCGACGATCGCCTGATACTGGCCTAGCCAGGCCTGGCAGGTGGCCAAGCTGGCGGCGATGTTGACGTCGGCGTTGCGCAGCAGCAGCGCCGCAAACACGGCCGCCGCCGCCGCCCACTGCTGCTGCGCGCTGAGTACGTGGCCGTGGCGGTACTGGAAGAATATATCGTCGGGATAGCGAGCCAGCGCCGCCGCCGCGTGGCCCTGGGCGCGCGCGAGCTCACCGCTCGCCAGGCCCAGGTCGATCGCCTGGGCCAGCAGATCGGTGTTGTCCGGGTCGACCGCCAGATAGGCTTCGATCCGGCTCAGTTGCTCGCTTGCGCCCGCTTGCGTGGAATGTGCCTGCATAGGATGTCCAAGAAAAAATAGGAAAAAACGGCGTGGAAAAATCCACGTCTCAATCGTGTTGCGACAATAAATGCTCGATCGCGCCAGCCACCAGCGCCTGGGTCGACGGATCGGCCTCGAGCGCAGCCTGAACGTCGTCGACCATCTGGAAGAAGCGCGGATCGTTGACCAGCTGCTCACCCAGCTGCGACAGCAGCACCGCCTCGAGGAACACGCGAAAGGCCTTGCGGCCACGCTGGGGGTCGTCGCGCCCGATCGCCCTGATGCGCGACTCGATCAGCCCGGCCAGGCGCTGCTCGGCGTAGCGCGCCGCTGCCGGCCGCGGCGCGGCACGCGGCTTGCCCGGCGCCGGCGACAAGCGCTCGGCCAGGCGTGAACGGATCACGCCGACCAATTGGCTCACGCTGGTGATCGCATTCATCGCGCGCGTCCGCTCAGCTGTCGGTGTTGCTGGTGTAGGCCGACAACAACATCTGGTGGGCCTCCGCAGCCACCGGCGGCGCCGCGTCGGGCAGCGCGCCGCCGGCCCGTACGCGCGCGATCTGCTCGACGATACGCTGCATGTCGCCGTTCAGCGGCGCGTTGGCGGTGTTGGCCGCGATGCCCGCTTGCAGGCAGGCCGTGGCGTCGTCGAATTCATCCTTGATCAGATGACGCAGGCCGCGGCCGAACAGGCGCATCGGATCGTCGACCGACAGGTCGTCAAGCGGCGCGAGCGCGAGGTCGGCCTTGTCGGGGGCGCCGCCGGACAGCCACAGCAAGCCCAGTTGCAGGCGCGCGACCGACAGCGCCGGGTCGAGCGCGATGGCGGCCTCCATCGCGCCGCTGGCGCGCTCGTAGAGGCCGATCTGGGCGTATTCGGCGCCCAGCAGGTAGTGGGCCGCACCGATCGCGTCGGGGCGCGAGACGGCCTCTTTCAGATAGCCGATCGCGGCGCCGCTATCGCCGCCGGCGCTCGCGCCCGTTGCCAGTTGCAGCAATTCGGTTTGGTCCAGCAGGGACAGTGTCGTGGCGCTCATGGTCAGGGTATTCCTCAGTCAAAGGGGTCGGTTCGGTCGTCGGTGTTCGTTAGACTAACAGCGTAGGTCGACGTCTTGCAAGTCTTGCAGGCGCGCGCGCAAATTGCCCAGCGCCTCCTTGTGCAACTGGGCCACGCGCCCGCGTGTCAGGCCCATGCCGTCGGCCAGGTCGGCGAACGATTGCTGCTGCAGGTAGTGGCCGTGCAGCAGCATACGCTGGCGTTCGGGCAAAGCCGCCAACGCGCCGTGCACGCGCGCACGCAGCTGCTTCATCTCCACGCCATGATAGCTGTTGTCCGGATAGGCGCCGCTCGCATCCATGCCCGAATCTTCGAGCGCGAAGCCGACCGCCAGATCGAGCGCCAGTTCTGCCAGCCGCGCGAACACGGCATCGGCACCGACCGGCGTCTCGGCGCCCTCCTGCAGCGTGCCGAGGCGCTGCGTGAGCGTGCGGCGGCGCGCGGCGATCTGCTGCTGGATCTCGCTCGAAGTCGCGATTCCGTTGAGCATCGCGCCGTTGATGCGGCTGGCCGCGAAGGTCTCGAACTTGAAGCCTCGTTCGGGCTCGAAGCGGTCGATCGCCTCGACCAGGCCGATGCGCGCGTACTGCAGATAGTCGCCGAATTCCATCTCCGTGTAGGTGCGCCCGCGATACATCTTAGCCGCCAGGATGCGCGCGAACTCGAGATAGGTAGCCACCAGCTGCTCGCGCGCAGCCGCGTCGCGGCTGGCGACGAAGCAGGTCCACAATGCGTCGACGGCATCGCGTTCCTGGCGGCGTGGCGGGCTCGCCTGCATGATCGGCTGGGCTTC
>DASRXO010000064.1:0-2834 GCA_035654095.1 Telluria sp. | reverse complement strand
CGCGGAGCTCGACACCGGCCTGATCGAACGGAACGCCGCGACGCTGTTCCCGCCGCCGGCAGCGGTGCCGGTGGGCGCGCTGGCGCTGGCCGCCGCCGCGCTGATCGAAGCCGAGAAAGACGCGGCGGCCGCGGTCTCGGCCAACCGCGCCGACCCGTGGGGCCAGGCGCTCGGCTGGCGCCTGAACGGCGCGTACCGGCGCCGCCTGCGCTTCGCCGACGACTACTCGGCCGCCACCGAGGCCAAGGCCTACCAGGTCGACCTGAGCTACCATGCACACGGCTGGGAACTGGAAGTGGGCGGCGTCGGCGCCAGCCTGTCGGTCACCGCGCGCGACGGCGCCGAGCTGTCGGTCAAGCTGGGCGCGGCCTCGATGCACGGCACGGTGCGGCGCGACGGCGAGCTGTTTCACGTATTCACAGCCGGCAGGCATTTCACGCTGGCCTACAATGACCCCATGGCGCACGCCGGCGAGGCCGAGGCGGCGGGCGGACGCCTGACCGCGCCGATGCCGGGCAAGGTGGTGGCGGTGATCGCCGCCAAGGGACAGGCAGTCAAGAAGGGCGACCCGCTGGTCATCATGGAGGCGATGAAGATGGAGCACACCATCGCCGCGCCCGGCGACGGGCTGGTCGAGGAGATCCTGTACCAGGTCGGCGACCAGGTCGCCGACGGTGCGCCGCTGCTCGCGTTCAAAGCGGCATCGGTATAAAAACGAAGCGGGAGACAAGCATGCGAATTCTTCTTCAACGCGCGGACGGCCAGACCGACCCGTGGGTGCGCGATTTTGCCGAGGTGATGCCGGGCGCCGAGATCGTGGTGTGGCAGGAGGACGTGGCTCCGGGCCACTGCGATTACGCGGTGCTGTGGTCGCCGCCGGCGGCGGTGTTCGCGCAGCTCACGCGGGTCAAGGCGATGTTCCTGGCCGGCGCCGGGGCCGACGCCATCCTCAAGTTCGGCGCTGTGCTGCCGGACGCGCCGCTGATCCGCCTCGGCGACGCCGGCATGGCGGTGCAGATGGCCGAGTACGTGACGCATGCGGTGCTGCGCTACTTCCGCCGGTTCGACGACTATGAAAAGCAGGCGCGGCGCGGGATCTGGGCGCCGCTGCCGCAGCATGCGAAGGAAGACTTCGCGGTCGGCGTGATGGGCATGGGCATGCTGGGCGGCCGCGTGCTCGAGGCGCTGCGCCATTTCGGCTTTCCGCTGCGCGGCTGGAGCCGCACCCCGAAGCAGGCCGAGGGCGTCGAGGCCTTCAGCGGCGCCGAAGGCCTCGACGCCTTCCTGGGCGGCAGCCGGGTGCTGGTCTGCATGCTGCCGCTGACGCCGGAGACCACCAATCTGCTGGACCGCAGCCAGTTGTCCAAGCTGCCGCAAGGCGCCTACCTGGTCAACGTGGCGCGCGGCGCGCACGTGGCCGAGCCGGATTTGCTGACCCTGATCCGCTCCGGCCATCTCGCCGGCGCCACGCTCGACGTGTTCCGCAACGAGCCGCTGCCGGCCCCGCATCCGTTCTGGGAGGAGCCGCGCATCACGATGACGCCGCACATTTCGGCGCTCACGGTGCGGCGCGACAGCATCCGCCAGATCGCCGCCAAGATCCGTGCGCTGGAAAACGACGAGCCGGTCGCCGACGTGGTCGACCGCAACCGGGGATATTGAGATGAACGCGCTGCCGAACAAGGTCAAGATCGTCGAAGTAGGGCCGCGCGACGGCCTGCAGAACGAGCAGCAGGAGGTGTCGGCCGCGGTCAAGGTCGAGCTGGTGGACCGCCTGTCGCAGGCCGGCTTCCCGAACATCGAAGCGGCGTCCTTCGTCTCGCCCAAGTGGGTGCCGCAGATGGCGACCAGCGCCGAGGTGATGGCGCAGATCGCGCGCCGGCCCGGCACCATCTACTCCGCGCTGACGCCCAATATGCAGGGCTTCGACGCGGCGCTGGCGGCGAAGGCCGACGAGGTGGTGATCTTCGGCTCGGCCTCGGAGGCTTTCTCGCAGCGGAACATCAATTGTTCGATCGCCGAATCGATCGCGCGTTTCGAGAGCGTGGCCAAGGCCGCCAAGCAGCACGGGCTGCGCCTGCGCGGCAGCATCAGCTGCGCCTTCGGCTGTCCGTACCAGGGCGAGGTGCCGCTGGACGCGGTGGCCGACGTGGTGGGCCGCCTGCGCGACCTCGGTTGCGACGAGATCGACATCGCCGACACTATCGGCGTGTCGACCGCGCGCAAGACGCAGGCGGTGATGCGGCGCGCGGCGGCCGAGTTCCAGCTCGAGCGCATCGCCGGCCACTTCCACGACACCTACGGCCAGGCGCTGGCCAACATCGTCGCCAGCATGGAGGTGGGGGTGGCGATTTTCCACGCCTCGGTGTCGGGGCTGGGCGGCTGCCCGTATGCCAAGGGCGCGACCGGCAACGTCGCCACCGAAGATGTGCTGTACCTGATGAACGGTCTCGGCATCGAGACCGGGATCGACCTCGAGCTGGTGGTCGACGCCGGCCAGTTCATCTCGCGGCAGCTGGGCCGCAAGGGCGCGAGCCGCGCCGGCAACGCGATCGCCGCCAAGCGCGCCGGCTAAGAGACCGTTTCAATCCAGCCCGGCGGCCCAGCGCTCGCGGCGCCGCAAGGCCAGCGCCAACACGCCGGCACCGGCGCACAACATCACGCAGGTGAGCGGCTCGGGCACCATGCCGGCCTGCTGGACCACGATGTCGTCGAAGGAAATCACGGCGCCGTCGGCGCGGCCATGCAGCTCGAGCAGCACCGCGCTGCCGCTGACCGCCAGCCCGCTGTAGCGGTAGTTGAGCATCGGGCCGATCGGACTCAGTTGGTCGGCG
>DASRXO010000063.1:0-2091 GCA_035654095.1 Telluria sp. | reverse complement strand
GGCGATGGTCTACGGCCAGATGAACGAACCGCCGGGTAACCGTCTGCGCGTGGCGCTGACCGGCCTGACGATCGCCGAATCGTTCCGCGACGAAGGCAAGGACGTGCTGTTCTTCGTCGATAACATCTACCGCTTCACGCTGGCCGGTACCGAAGTGTCGGCACTGCTGGGCCGTATGCCTTCCGCCGTGGGTTACCAGCCTACCCTGGCCGAAGAGATGGGCCGCCTGCAAGAGCGCATCACCTCGACCAAGACCGGCTCGATCACCTCGATCCAGGCCGTGTACGTCCCTGCGGATGACTTGACCGACCCGTCGCCTGCCACCACCTTCGCCCACTTGGACTCGACCGTCGTGCTGTCGCGCGACATCGCCTCGCTCGGTATCTACCCAGCGGTCGATCCGCTCGATTCGACCTCGCGCCAGCTGGACCCGCTGGTCGTCGGCCAGGAACACTACGACACCGCGCGCGCCGTACAAGGCACCCTGCAGCGCTACAAGGAACTGCGCGACATCATCGCGATTCTGGGCATGGACGAACTGGCGCCGGAAGACAAGCTGCTGGTTGGCCGCGCGCGCAAGATGCAGCGCTTCCTGTCGCAGCCGTTCCACGTTGCTGAAGTGTTCACCGGTTCCCCAGGCAAGTACGTCTCGCTGAAGGACACGATCAAGGGCTTCAAGATGATCGCATCGGGCGAGCTCGACCACCTGCCGGAACAAGCGTTCTACATGGTTGGCACGATCGAAGAAGCAATCGAAAAAGCCAAGAAGCTCAACTAAGATAGCGGAAGGGAGCGCCGGCACGGGCTCCCTGACTCGACAGGACACACATGGCACACACTATTCACGTTGACGTGGTATCGGCGGAAGCCCTGATCTTTTCAGGCGACGCCGAGTTCGTCGCGTTGCCGGGTGAAGCGGGCGAGCTGGGGATCTACCCCAAGCACACGCCGCTGATCACGCGCATCAAGCCGGGTGCTGTACGGATCAAGGTGGTTGGCCAGGCCGAAGAAGAGTTCGTCTTCGTGGCTGGCGGTCTCCTCGAGGTGCAGCCGAACGCAGTGACGGTCCTGGCCGACACCGCCATCCGCGGTCGCGACCTGGACGAAGCAAAAGCACTGGCTGCGAAGAAGCAGGCGGAAGAACTGATGGTCAACAAGGACTCGAAGATCGACTACGCCAAGGCGCAAGCCGAACTGGCGACCGCGATCGCCCAGTTGGCCGCCATCGCCAGGCTGCGCGACAAGCGCTAAGCACCGCACTCGCAGTACGCAGAAAGGCAGCTTCGGCTGCCTTTTTTTATGTTTAAACCTTTTCGTCTCCCGCCGGTCCAACGTTGACTTACCAGGCGGAGGAAGCGGACATGGACGTGCAATCGAAGGAATTCGAGGTCGACTACAGCAAGCTGAAGACCGACGTGGCGTTCATGCGGGTGAACTGCATCACGCGGCAAGAGCTCAAGCAAGAGCTGGCGGCGATGGAACAGCGACTGACCGACTGCATCAACGGCTTGGGCCGGCGCATGGACCAACGCTTCGACGACGTGGACCAACGCTTCGACGACATGGATAAGCGCTTCGACGGCATGGATCGGCGCCTGACGGTCAACGAGACCAAGCTCGAGGGCCTGAGCATCCGCGTCGAGACCGAACTGCCGCACTTGGCCACCAAGGGCGACATGAGCGCCGCGAACGCGCGCATGTACGCGTGGATGGTGGGTGCGATCCTCACCATGACCCTCGGCTTCCTGGGCTTGGGCTTCACCATCGTCAACACCCTGAAGCCGGTGACCGCCGCCGTCCCTGCAGCTACGCACACAAGAATCATCCCCGCCGAAGTGCGCACAGCGCCGCGGCTCCGCGCTGCGTGATGGGGAACTGCGCGCTTGCGCTCGCCGAGTTGCTTTCAGCCGCCGCGCCACCTCCCCCGACACCGGCGCCAAGGCTGCGCCGCGCCTTGTGGCAAACCTGATACGCTTGGCTGCATCTAATGTCATGAGTGCACCCAACATGAAGACCATCGCCCAGATTCTCAGGGAGAGTAAAACGATCGCCGTGGTCGGTCTGTCCGCCAATCCAGACCGCGTCAGCCAC
>DASRXO010000062.1:0-6438 GCA_035654095.1 Telluria sp. | reverse complement strand
TCGGCCAGATGGCGGGTCCGCTTGAACGGCGGCAGGCTTTGCCAGATGCGGCCGCCATAGGGCTTCGTGATCAGGCGCGTGTCGCAGATCATCAGTACGCCGCGGTCGGTTTCGTCGCGGATCAGGCGGCCGGCGCCCTGCTTCAGGTTGATGATCGCTTCCGGCAAGGTATGGTGCATGAAGCCGTTGCGGCCCTGCTTTTCCATCACGTCGATGCGCGCCGCCAGCACCGGATCGTCGGGCGGCGCGAACGGCAGCTTGTCGATGATCACCAGCGACAGCGCGTCGCCGCGCACGTCCACGCCTTCCCAGAAACTCTGGCTGCCGACCAGCACCGCGTTGCCGGCGTTGCGGAAGGCATCGAGCAGCTCGGTGCGGCCGCGCTCGCCCTGCACGAACAGCGGGAACTCCAGGCCGCGCTCGGCGAACTCCTTGCGCAGGCGCTCGGCCACGTGCTTGACCGCGCGGATCGTGGTGCACAGGAAAAAGGTGCGCCCGCCCGCCGCTTCGATCACCGGCAGGGCGCAATCGACCACCGCGTCGGTGTAGCCCATCGCATTCGGTTCGGGCAGGCCGGTGGGCACGTAGAGCAAGCCCTGCTGCGCGTAATCGAAGGGGCTGGGCCAGGTCCGGGCCGGTTCGCCGGCCAGTCCCATCTGCTCGGCGAAATGCTTGAAGTCGTTCTTCACGGCCAGCGTGGCCGAGGTGAAGATCCAGCTGCGCGGCGTGCCCTCGCGCTGGTTGGTGAAGATCGGCGCGATCGACAACGGCGTCTTGTGCAACTGCAGCGAGGACGAGAAGGCCTCGACCCACAGCACCGCTTCGTCGCCTTCGACCAGCTTCCCCTTCGCGTCCTGCTTCCAGGCGTCGAGCGCGGCGGCCAGTTCGACCGCGCGCACGCGGCACTGCTCGACGGTTTCGGCGCGCGCGGCCTGCTCGTCGAGCGTCGCGATCATGCCTTTCAGCGCGTCCTTGAGGGTTTGCAGGGCCGGGAAGAAATCGGAGGACGGCATGATCTGCGGCAGCGACAGGCGCATGATGTCCTGCGGGAAGGTCAGGCGCAGGTCGCGCGTGGCCTTCTCGACCACGGTCACGACCTTGGCCCAGTCGGGGCCGCCGCGCGCATGCGCCAGGCCCTCGGCCAGCACGTCGCGGCACAGCTCGAGGATCTGCGAGGTCGACACGGTCTGGCCGAAGAACAGGGTGGCGGTGTCGGGCAGCTGGTGGGCCTCGTCGAAGATGATGGTGTTGGCCGACGGCAGCAGCTCGGCCACGCCGGTATCCTTCAGCGCCACGTCGGCGAAGAACAGGTGATGGTTGACCACCACCACGTCGGCCTGCTGGGCCTCGCGGCGCGCCTTCATCACGAAACAATCCTGGTAGTACTGGCACTCGGTGCCCATGCAAGTGTCGCGGGTGGACGTCACCAGGTTCCAGATCAGCGCGTTCTCGGGGACCTTGGCCAGCTCCGCCTTGTCGCCCGAATTGGTCATCTTGATGAAGCGCGCGATTTCGCGCAGGTGGCCGACGTCGTCGCGCGAGGTCATGCGGCCGTTCTGCATGGTGCGCTCGAGATGGTAATGGCAGACGTAGTTCGAGCGGCCCTTGAGCAGGGCCACCGAGACCGGCGCGCGCAGCGCCGCGCGCACGGTCGGGATATCGCGCAGGAACAACTGGTCTTGCAGGTTCTTGGTGCCGGTCGAGACGATGGTCTTGCCGCCCCACAGCAGCGCCGGCACCAGGTAGGCGAAGGTCTTGCCGGTGCCGGTGCCGGCCTCGGCGATCAAGGTACTCTGGTCGGCGATCGCTTGCGCGATCGACTTGGCCATCTCGGTCTGCGAGCGGCGCGGGCTGAAACTGCCGACCGCGGGCGCGAGCGGACCGCCGGCGCTGAACAGGCGGTCGATCTCGGCATCGTATTTGCCGGCCGGAGCGGCGGGCTCGGCGGGCAGCGGGAGCGAATCGGTCAAAATGGCATTCTGTGTAGCGAAGACGGATCAGGCCGGAACATCCGGCACCAATTGCATTTTCAACAGGGTGATATGGTCTTTCAGCTGCAATTTGCGCTTTTTCAGGCGGCGCAACTGCAACTGGTCGTGATGGCCGTCCAGCGTCAACATGTCGATGACCGCATCCAGGTCGCGATGTTCCACGTCGAGCTCGATCAGGCGGCGCTGGATTTCTTGAACATCTGTCATGTTGTGGCGTCCAAACAGTTTTATTTCAGAATGTTACAAAAGTTCATAGGTGGGAGGACGGAAGCGCATACAATCTCAGGCAGTGCCGCCGGACAACTGTTTGGCTTGCAGCTTAACGCCAAGCCGGTGCATAGTTTAATCTACGGCGACCTTGCCGCCAACATAGATTGTTTATGACTTCATACAAGATCGAGGCCGGGACCGCGCAACACATCGGAAACCGGCCGCAGCAGAACGACCGCACCGCCCTGTTCGCCAGCCAGCGCGCGCCCGGTTACGTGCTGGCGGTGCTGGCCGACGGCGTGGCCGGCGGCGCCTCGGCCTCGGAACAGGTACTGCATACGTCCAAGCTGCTGTTCGACGAATTCAAGCCGGGCGAGGCGCCCACCGTCGAGCGCCTCGCGAAGCTGCTGCGCGACATGGTGCACGAGACCCATATGGTGATCAAGATGAATGGCATGACCAGCCAGGCCGAGCAGCACGCGACCTTCGTCGGCCTGCTGCTGACGCCGCTGGGCCAGGCGGTCTGGGCCCACGTCGGCGAGTCGCGGCTGTACCGTTTCGCCGACGGCCAGTGCCAGCTGCGCACCAATGACGCCGCCTACCTCGAGCACCTGATCGGCCACGACAAGCTGCCGCCGGAAGCGGCCAAGAACCACCGCCATTCCAAGCTGCTGGTCAATGTGCTGGGCAGCAGCCACAAGGAACCGTTCGTCACCGTCGGCAGCCACGAAGGGCTGGCGGCGGGCGACAGTTTCCTGCTCTGTTCGGACGGATTGTGGCACTTCTTCACCGATGCCGAACTGGGCGCGGTCCTGCACAAGAACGCGCCGCGCCAGGCCTCGGAACTGCTGATCGGCAAAGCCACCGAGCGCGCCCAGGACAAGGGCGACAACTGCACGATGGCGATCGTCAAACTGGTCAAGCCGCCCAAGGAAAAGCCGAATTACGTGGTGCAGAAAATGGGGCGCGCAGTCTAAGCCCCCGTCATTCCCGCCTGCGCGGGAATGACGGGGCTTACTTAGGGGCGGCGTCTTTCGCGTCCTGCGCGGCTTTCGCATCGTGTTCGGCCTTCTTGGCGGTCACCTCGCGCTGGCGCTCCTCGGCGTCCAGGCGCTTCTTCTCGAATGCCGCCACATTGGCCGCGCGCTGGGCCGCGTCGGCCCGGTCCTGCGCCGCCGTGGGCTTGGCTTTGGCCCCGTGCTGGGCGGCGCGCTCAAGCGGGGCCGGCTTGGGCGGCGCCGCATCGGCCGCTTCACGCGGCGGCTTGGGCGGCTCGGCCGCGATGCGCGCCTGCTGCTCCTGAAACTCCTGCTCGGACTTGGCCAGCTCGCGGTCGCGCTGGTCGACCGCGGCCTTGCGTTTGTAGCGCTCCGCCTCGACCTCGACCACGCGCAGGCTGGCCAGCCCGCTGCGGCGCTTTTCCTTGGCCGCGTCGAGGCAGTTGGTGGTCCAGAACTTGGTGTAGCACACTTGCTCGGCGGCGCTGAACACCGCCTCGATCGCGGCGCGTTCGCGCGCCACGCGCGCCAGTTCGCGGTCGGCCTGCTCGACCGATTGCAGCGGCTCCGCTTGCGGCGCGGCGTGCGCGCCGGCCGACAGCAGCGCGGCGGCGCAGAAAATAAGAGCTGACTTGACTGCCATGGTGTGTCCTTGTGTGTGCATCAGGCGAGTGCGCCGGCCGCGGCGCGGCGCTCGCTTTCCATGTATTCGCGCGACTGCATCTCAATGATACGCGAGACCGTGCGATGAAACTCGTTCGCCAGCATGCCTTCGGTGTACAGCTCTTCGGGCGGCACCTCGGCCGACATCAGCAGCTTGACCTTGTGGTCGTAGAACACGTCGATCAGCCAGGTGAAGCGGCGCGCCTCGGACGACTGCGAGGCCGCCATCGCCGGTATCCCCGACAGGATCACGGTATGGAAGCGGCTGGCCAGTTCGAGGTAGTCGTTCTGCGAGCGCGGCCCGCCGCACAGGGTCGCGAAGTCGAACCAGATGATGCCGCCGGCGCGCCGCAGCGCACGGATCTCGCGCTGTTCGATGTGCACGCGCGGGTCGTCGTCGGCGGTCTCGGCGATCCTGGCGTAGGCGGTACGCAGCGCCTGGTCGGCGGCCGCGCCCAGCGGCGTGTAGTAGCTCTCGACTTGCTCCACCGCGCGCTTGCGGTAGTCGATGCCGGCGTCGACGTTCAGCACGTCGAGCTTGTCCTTGAGCAGGGCGATGGTCGGCAGCATGCGCTCGCGCTGCAGCGCTTCCGGATACAGCAGGTCGGGATCGTAGTTCGACGTCATGATGAACGAGACGCCGTTGTCGAACAGGGCCGACAGCAGGTTATACAGGATCATCGCGTCGGCGATGTCGGACACGTGGAATTCGTCGAAGCAGATCAGGCGGTACTTCCTGGCGACGCGGCGCGCCACTTCGTCGAGCGGATCGGCCATGCCTTTCAGTTCGTCGAGCTGGCGGTGCACCTCGCGCATGAATTCGTGGAAGTGCACGCGCGTCTTGCGCACCACCGGCACCACGGAATAAAACGCATCCATCAAAAACGATTTGCCGCGCCCCACCCCGCCCCACAGGTAGACCCCGCGCGGCACGTCGGGCCGGTTGATCAGGCGCTTGAAGCCGTTCGAACGCTGCGCCTTGAACGCGACCCACTCCTCGTAGGCGCGCTGCAGGCGGTCGACCGCGCGCCGCTGCGCGTCATCGGCGCTGAAACCACGTTGCGACAGGGCGTGCTGGTAGAACTCTTGGACATTCATGGGGATGGCGATGCGGTGGCAGGCGGGCGTCCTCGCGGGCGCCCGGCCTGGTACGGGAATCAGAAGTTGAGCGTCCGCTTGTCGACGGCGAGCGCGGCTTCCTTGGTCGCTTCGGACAGCGAGGGGTGGGCGTGGCAGATGCGCGCGATGTCTTCCGACGAGGCGCGGAATTCCATCGCCACCACGGCTTCCGAAATCAGCTCCGAGGCCATCGGCCCGACGATGTGCACGCCGAGGATTTCATCGGTCTGCGCATCGGCCAGGAACTTGACCATGCCCGAGGTATCGCCCAGCGCGCGCGCGCGGCCGTTGGCCATGAACGGGAAGGTGCCGGCCTTGTACGCCACGCCGGCCGCCTTCAGCTGCTGCTCGGTCTGGCCGACCCAGGCGATTTCCGGCGAGGTGTAGATCACCCACGGAATCGTGTTGAAGTTGGTGTGGCCGTGCTGGCCGGCGATGCGCTCGGCGACCGCCACGCCCTCTTCCTCGGCCTTGTGCGCCAGCATCGGGCCGCGCACCACGTCGCCGATCGCCCACACGTTCGGCAAGTTGCTCTTGCAGTCGTCGTCGACCGCCACGAAGCCGCGCTCGTCGAGCTTGAGGCCGACCGTCTCGCCGCCCAGGCCCTTGGTGTTGGGGATCCGGCCGATCGAGACGATCAGCTTGTCGAACACCGCCTTGTGCGCATCGCCCTTGGCATCCGCGTACTCGACCGTGACGTCCTTCTTGTTGGCCGTGATCTTGCCGATCTTGACGCCCAGCTGGACCGCCAGGCCCTGCTTGGTGAACAGCTTGTTGGCTTCCTTGGCGATCTGCTCATCGACCGCGCCGAGGAAGGCCGGCAGCGCTTCGAGCACCGTCACGTCGGCGCCCAGGCGGCGCCAGACGCTGCCCATTTCGAGGCCGATCACGCCGGCGCCGATCACACCCAGCTTGGCCGGCACGGCATCGATCGCCAGTGCGCCGGTGTTCGACAGGATCAGTTTTTCGTCGAACGGCGCGCCCGCCAGTTCGCGCGGGTTGGAGCCGGTGGCGATGATCACGTGCTTCGCTTCCAGCGTGTCGGCGCCGGGGCCGCTGACGTTGACGGTGTAGGCGCCGTTGGCCGCGCCGCCGAAGGTGCCGCGGCCGTGGAAGAAGCTGATCTTGTTCTTCTTGAACAGGAACAGGATGCCGTCGTTGTTCTGCTTCACGACGGTGTCCTTGCGCTTCAACATCTGCGCCAGGTTCAGCTTGAGGCCGGCGACGTCGATGCCGTGTTCGGCAAATGCATGGCCCGCGTGTTCGAAGTGTTCGGACGATTGCAGCAGCGCCTTGGACGGGATGCAGCCGACGTTGGTGCAGGTGCCGCCCGGCGCGGGGCCGCCCTTGTCGTTCTTCCACTCGTCGATGCACGCTGTGGACAGGCCGAGCTGGGCGGCCCGGATCGCGGCCACGTAGCCGGCGGGGCCGGCGCCGATGACGACGACGTCGAAGCT
>DASRXO010000061.1:0-2871 GCA_035654095.1 Telluria sp. | reverse complement strand
GCGCAAGGTCGATTACCCGAACCATGAAGCCTTCCTGCAATTCACGCGCAACACGGTCAAGGCGATGGCCGGGCCGTTCCCCGCGCCGCTCGAATGCGTCGAGACCGTGGCCGCGTCGGTCACCAGGAAATTCGAGGACGGCCTCAAGTTCGAACGCGAGCGCTTCCTGCACCTGATCCAGACGCCGGAATCGAAATCGCTGCGCCACGCCTTCTTCGCCGAGCGCCTGGCCAGCAAGGTGCCCGACGTGCCGGCCGCTACCCCGGTGCGCGAGATCAAGACCGCCGCGGTGATCGGCGCCGGCACCATGGGCGGCGGCATCGCGATGAACTTCGCCAACGCCGGCATCCCGGTGACGCTGCTCGAGACCAAACAGGAAGCGCTCGACAAGGGCCTCGCCACGATCCGCAAGAACTACGAAAACACGCTGAAGAAGGGCAAGCTCACGCAAGAGAAGTTCGAGCAGCGCGTGGGCCTGATCGGCGGCACCCTGTCCTACGACGAGATCGCGCAGGCCGACATCGTGGTCGAAGCCGTGTTCGAGGACATGGGCGTCAAGGAGCAGGTGTTCAAGCAGCTCGACGCGGTGATGAAGCCGGGTGCGATCCTGGCGTCCAACACCTCGACGCTGGACGTCGACCAGATCGCGGCCTTCACCAGCCGTCCGGAGGACGTGATCGGCACCCACTTCTTCAGCCCGGCCAACGTGATGAAGCTGCTCGAAATCGTGCGCGGCGCGCAGACCGGCAAGGACGTGCTGGCCACCACGCTGGCGCTGTCGAAGAAGCTGCGCAAGACCGGCGTGGTGTCGGGCGTGTGCGACGGCTTCATCGGCAACCGCATGATCGAGCAGTACAGCCGTCAGGCCGGCTTCCTGATCGAGGAAGGCTGCCTGCCGGAGCAGGTGGACAAGGCGATCGAGAAATTCGGCTTCGCGATGGGGCCGTTCCGCATGGGCGACCTGGCCGGCAACGACATCGGCTGGTACATCCGCAAGCGGCGTTACGTGGAGTCGCCCGAGATCGTGTATTCGAAGACCGCCGATTTGCTGTGCGAGATGGGGCGCTTCGGCCAGAAGACCGGCGCCGGCTGGTACGACTACAAGGCGGGCGATCGCAAGGCTTACCCGAGCCAGGACGTGGACGCGATGATCGTCAAGCACTCGGCCGACCTCGGTGTCGAGCGGCGCACGATTTCGGAGCAGGAGATCGTCGAGCGGCTGGTGTACTCGCTGGTCAATGAAGGGGCACGGATTGTGGAAGAGGGCATCGCGATGCGGGCGTCGGACATCGACATGGTGTACCTGACCGGCTACGGCTTCCCGTTGCATCGCGGTGGGCCGATGTTCTATGCCGATACCGTGGGCTTGTTCAACGTGCTGATGGCGATGGAGAAATACGCGAAGGGCCGCCACGGCGATGCGTGGACCCCGGCGCCGCTGCTGCTCAAGCTGGCGGGCGAAGGCAAGGGCTTCAACTAGCCGTCGTTCCCGCGGAGGCGGGAACCCATAGCGTGCATGCATTCCCGCTAAGCTAACGCGCTATGGGTTCCCGCCAAGGGGGGCGTCAAGCCCGGGAACGACACAAAAAAAATGCCGCTATCGCTAGCGGCATTTTTTCATTCGACAGCAATATCAGTCGGCAGCGTAGATATCGTTGTTCTTGGTCTCCTTCACGAACAGCGTACCGACCACCACCGTGATCAGCGCCACGATGATCGGGTACCACAGCCCGTAGTAGATATCGCCCTTGAACGCGACCAGCGCGAACGCGGTGGTCGGCAGCAGGCCGCCGAACCAGCCGTTACCGATATGGTAAGGCAGCGACATCGAGGTGTAGCGGATCCGGGTCGGGAACATCTCCACCAGCATCGCGGCGATCGGACCGTACACCATGGTCACGTAGATCACCAGGATGAACAGGAACAGCACCACCATCGGCTTGTTGATCTGCTCGCTGTCAGCCTTGGCTGGATAGCCCGCGGCCTTGATCGCACCGCCGACATCCTTCTTCAGCGCCGTTTCCTTGGCCTTGCTGGCGTCGTCGAAGTTCAGGCCGGCTGTATCCATGGTGGCGGTAAAGGACGTGAATTCCTTGTCGCCGATCTTGACCACCGCGACCGAACCGGGCGCGGCATCCTGCTTGGTGTAGCTGACCGACGACGCGGTCAGGAAACCGGTCGCGATATCGCAGGACGATGGGAACTTCTTGGTGCCCGTCAGGTTGAACTGGAAGTGACAGGATTCGGGATCGGCCACCACCACCACCGGCGAATTCTTGAGCGCGGTTTCCAGCGCCGGGTTGGCGTAGTGGGTGATCGCGCCGAAGATCGGGAAGTAGGTCAGGGCCGCGATCAGGCAACCGCCGAGGATGATGTACTTGCGGCCGATCCGGTCCGACAGCGTGCCGAACACGACGAAGAATGGCGTCGCCAGCAGCAGCGACAGGGCGATCATGATGTGCGCCGTCGCGCCGTCGACCTTCAGGGTCTGGGTCAGGAAGAACAGCGCGTAGAACTGGCCGGTGTACCACACCACCGCCTGGCCCATGGTCAGGCCGATCAGGGCGAGGAAGACGATCTTGGCGTTGGCCGCACGCAGGAAGGCCTCCGACAGCGGCGCCTTCGAGGTCTTGCCGTCGGCCTTCATTTTGGCGAAGGCAGGCGATTCGTTCATCGACAAGCGAATCCACACCGAGATGCCGAGCAGCAGCACCGACACCAGGAAGGGCACGCGCCAGCCCCAGGCCGCGAATTCGGCTTCGCCCAACGCCATCCGGGTGCCGAGGATCACCAGCAGCGACAGGAACAGGCCCAGCGTGGCGGTGGTCTGGATCCACGAGGTGAAGAAGCCGCGCTTGCCTTCCGGCGCGT
>DASRXO010000060.1:0-3549 GCA_035654095.1 Telluria sp. | reverse complement strand
CCGTCCGGCCGCGATCGCCCAGCTCGAATCGGTGACCAGGCAGGTCGGCGCCGACTTCTTCCCGTCCACCAGCAGCGACAAGCCGGTCGACATCGCGCTGGCCGCGCTGGACTGGGCCAAGAAGCACTACTACGACGTGCTGATCATCGACACCGCCGGCCGCCTCGGCATCGACGAAGCGATGATGCAGGAGATCTCCGCGCTGCACGCCGCGGTCAAGCCGATCGAGACCCTGTTCGTGGTCGACGCGATGCTGGGCCAGGACGCGATCAACACCGCCAAGGCCTTCAACGACGCGCTGCCGCTCACCGGCATCGTGCTCACCAAGCTCGATGGCGATGCGCGCGGCGGCGCGGCGCTGTCGGTGCGCCACATCACCGGCAAGCCGATCAAGTTCGCCGGCGTGTCCGAAAAACTCGACGGCCTCGAAGCCTTCGATGCGCAGCGCATGGCCAACCGCGTGCTCGGCATGGGCGACATCCTGGCGCTGGTCGAGGAAGCGCGCAAGGGCGTCGACGTCAAGGCCGCGGAGGACCTGGCCAACAAGATCAAGGTCGGCGGCAAATTCGACATGAACGACTTCAAGGCGCAACTGGGCCAGATGAAGAAAATGGGCGGCATGGCGAGCCTGATGGACAAGCTGCCGGCCCAGTTCCAGCAAGCGGCCGGCGGCGCCAATATGGACCAGGCCGACAAACAGGTGCGGCGCATGGTCGGCATCATCGACTCGATGACGCGGCAGGAACGCGCCAAGCCGGAGATGATCAAGGCCACCCGCAAACGCCGCATCGCGGCCGGCGCCGGGGTCCAGGTGCAGGAAGTGAACCGCATGCTGGCGCAGTACGAGCAGATGCAGAGCATGATGAAAAAACTGAAAGGCGGCGGCATGATGAAGATGATGCGCTCGATGAAGGGCATGATGCCCGGTATGCGCTAAGCCGCAATGCAGCAAACGCGAAAGCCGCGCCGGGGAGGCCTCCCGCCGCGGCTTTTTGCATCGCAAGGGGCTAGGAACTGTCTTTTCCCCCTTATTTAGGCGAAAAATTTTCGAAAAACACTTGCATCATCAGTAAATCCCCACCAATATAAGCCGTGCGATCAATTGCGCAATTTCCCATGTGTTAGTTAAGGAGGCTCGAAGATGGCAACAGCCAAAAAAACCCCAGCAGCGCCAGCAAAGAAAGCAGCAGCCAAGCCAGCGGCAAAGCCTGCAGCGAAAAAAGCGGCTCCAGCCAAGGCAGCACCAAAAGCAGCAGCCAAGAAACCAGCAGCAGCCGCACGCAAACCTAACGCAGCATTCATGAAGGCGATGACTCCGTCCGCCGTCCTGGCCGCCGTGGTTGGCGCAGCACCCCTGCCACGCACGGAAGTGACGAAAAAAGTCTGGGACTACATCAAGAAACTCAATTTGCAAGACGCAGCTAACCGCCGCATGATCAATGCCGACGACAAGCTGAAAGCTGTCTTCGGCGGCAAAGCCCAAGTGTCGATGTTCGAAATGACCAAACTCATTTCCGATCATCTGAAATAAGAACAGGTTTAGCGGTCCAAACCCAATCGCAAAAAAGCCCCGGTCTCGCGACCGGGGCTTTTTTGTTTGGCTTCGTCATTCCCGCGAAGGCGGGAATCCATAGCGCATATGCGTTCCCGCCAAGCTGACGCGCTATGGATTCCCGCCAAGGGGGGCGCCAAGCCCGGGAATGACGGCGGGTCAGAGACTCGGGTTGAACTGCCAGTTCTTCCACGCGGCCAGCACCGCGTTCGGGTATTCGGGCCTGCCGCGGCTGCCGTTGTAGCGGCCCAGCGCGAGGAACAGGTCGCCCTGCTCCATGTCGATATACATGCGCAGGATCGCGCAGCCGTAACGCAGGTTGGTCTGCATGTGGAACAGCTTCTTGCGATCGTTGTCGCCGATGATCTGGGTCCAGAACGGCATCACCTGCATGTAGCCGCGCGCGCCCACCATCGACACCGCGTACTTGCGGTAGGCCGACTCGACCTGGATCAGGCCCAGCACCAGCCCCGGATCGAGACCGGCGCGCGTGGCCTCGTACCACGCCGCTTCGAGGAACTCGGTGCGCGACTGCAGGTCCGGCAGCTTGCGCTTGAGCCGCTCCGACATCGCGTCGAACCACTGCCGGTAACGGCGGCGCGCCAGCTCGTCGCGAAACACCGGCTGCGGCGGACGCGCATCCTTGATCGCGTTGGCCAGCGCCAGCCGCACCGAGTCGGCCAGCGCTTCTTCCTTCTGGTTGCCGGCCTGCGCAGCGCCGCAGACCAGGCCCGCCGCCAACAGCGCGCGCGCCAGCCACTTCACCATGAACGTCCTCCCGCTCACTGCGCCAGCTTGGCCTTGATGAAATCGACCATGCCGGCCAGCGGCACGTTGGTCGCTTCGGCATCGCGTCGGCCCTGGTATTCGAGCGCACCGTCCTTCAGGCCGCGCTCGCCGATCACCACGCGGTGCGGCACGCCGATCAGCTCCCAGTCGGCGAACATCGCGCCCGGCCGCAGGCCGCGGTCGTCGACGATCGCGTCCACCCCGGCCGCCTGCAGCGCGGCGTACAGCTTGTCGGTTTCGGCCTTGACCGTCTCGCTGCGGTCATAGCCCATCGGGCACAGCACCAGCTCGAAGGGCGCGATCGCGGTCGGCCAGATGATGCCCTTGTCGTCGAAGTTCTGCTCGATCGCGGCGCCCAGGATGCGCGTCACGCCGATGCCGTAGCAGCCCATTTGCAGCGGCGCCGGTTTGCCGTTCTCGTCGAGGAAGGTGGCCTTCATGCTCTCCGAGTAGGCGGTCCCGAGCTGGAACACATGGCCCACTTCGATCCCGCGTTCGATCGCCAGCACGCCTTTGCCGTCCGGCGAGGCGTCGCCTTCGACCACGTTGCGCAGGTCGGCCACCAGCGGCTCGGCGGCGTCGCGGCCCCAGTTGGCGCCGGTGTAGTGGAAGTCCTGCTGGTTGGCGCCGCAAACGAAATCGGCCATGTTGGCGACGGTGCGGTCGGCCACCACCTTGACCGGCTGCCTGGCCCCGATCGGGCCGAGGTAACCGGGCACGGTGCCGTAGCACTCGAGGATCTCGGCTTCTGTGGCGAAGCGGAAGCTCGACAGACCGGGCACCTTGGACACCTTGACTTCGTTGAGCTCATGGTCGCCGCGCAGCAGCAGCAGCCAGTTTTCGCGCAGCTGCTTGCCACCCTCTTCCTTCTCGACGGTCAGGGCGATGCTCTTGACGGTCTGGCGCAGCTCGAGCTTGAGCAGTGCGGCCACCTGTTCGCACTTGACGGTGCCGGGCGTCGAGGCCTTGACCAGCGGCTGGCCGGCCGGCGCGCGCGCGGCGGCCAGCGGCATCGCTTCGGCCGCTTCCATATTGGCCGCGTAGTCGGAGCTCGGGCAGTAGACCAGCGCGTCCTCGCCGGTGCTGGCGATGACGTGGA
This sequence comes from Telluria sp., assembly GCA_035654095.1. Classification (GTDB taxonomy): domain Bacteria; phylum Pseudomonadota; class Gammaproteobacteria; order Burkholderiales; family Burkholderiaceae_D; genus Telluria_A. The sequence goes on along the minus strand of DASRXO010000060.1, from coordinate 109 downwards.
ATTCGTGCGAGCCGGTGCCGCCGATGGCGCCGTTGTCGGCCGCCACCGCGCGGAACCTGAGGCCGAAGCGGGTAAAGATCGCCGTGTAAGCGTCGAACATGACCTGGTA
>DASRXO010000059.1:0-9313 GCA_035654095.1 Telluria sp. | reverse complement strand
CGCCGGCCGATGCGCTGGTCGCATCGCTCGCCGCCCTGCAGGCCGAACGCAAGGCCGCGCACGACGCCGCCACCGCGCTGCGCCTGCAGATCGCGCAGGACGACGTGCGGCGCGAACGCGCGCAAGCCATGATGGCCGAAGTCGAACGCCAGCAGCTGGTCGAGCGGCGCTGGGGCAAGCTCAGTGAATTGATCGGCTCCTCGGACGGCAAGAAATTCCGCAACTACGCGCAGCAGTTCACGCTCGACGTGCTGCTCGGTTACGCCAACAGCCACCTTGCGCAGCTGGCCAAGCGCTACCGGCTCGAGCGTGTCATCAGCGCCGCCGGCCCGTCGCTCGGATTGATGGTGCGCGACCAGGACATGGGCGGCGAGATCCGCTCGGTCAATTCGCTGTCCGGCGGCGAGTCCTTCCTGGTCTCGCTGGCGCTGGCGCTGGGTCTGGCCTCGCTGTCGTCGAACCGGGTGCGGGTCGAATCGCTGTTCATCGACGAAGGCTTCGGAAGCCTCGACAGCGACACCCTGCGCGTCGCGATGGATGCGCTGGACGGCCTGCAGGCGATGGGCCGCAAGGTCGGCGTCATCTCGCACGTGCAGGAAATGACGGAGCGGATCGCGGCGCGGATCGTGGTGCAGCCGTCCGGGGGCGGCAGCAGCAGCGTCACGGTGCAGTAAGGCCGATCGGCTGGCCCGGATGCTAAAATGCGCGTTTTTTCAGCAGCGGATCACAGCATCATGCTCAAACCAGCCCGGGTACTCACTTTCAAATGCGCCAGCTGCTCGAAGGCCGTCAAGGTCTTCCTGCAAAAGGTATCGGCCTGCTCGCATATCCAGCCCTACCAGGGCTTGTGCGAGTGCGGGGAACTCAAACGCCATGCGACCGGCAACAAGGACGCCGTCGCCTCCTACCTCGCCTCGACCGACGGAAACTGGTCGCATCACCACTAAAAAAGCACGGTCGGCCTCAAACGATGCATTAAAGTTATCGAAAAACCCGCCGTTACTAGCAGTGTGAGCAACTAACCCATCTGCATTGACGGCCATGTCCTTCCTTTCCGCCCTCGGCACCCGACCGAACCTGTCTACCTTCTTGCCTGCCGCGCCGGCCGGCGGCAAGGCTGCGTCCGCGCAGACGGCGCCGGCCAGCGGGAATGTCGCGGCGCAGCTGCCGGTGGTCGAGCCGGCGGCGGCGGCCTCCGATAACGTCAGCCTGTCCAGCCAGGCGCTCGCCGCGCGCGCGGCCAGCCTGGGCGCGTCGACCGTGGACTATGCGCAGCGGTTCATCGACAATTTTGCCGCTACCCTGTTCGGCGACCAGGCCAAGGGCGCGACCCTGCGCTTCGATACCGCCAGCGTGTCGGCCGAAGCCGGCTTTTCGGCGTCCGCCACGGGTGGCACGGCCTTGCTGAGCCTGAGCGAAAGCGCGCATTTCAGCGGCACCGGCCAGATCGTCACGGCCGACGGCCAGACCTACCAGTTCACGATCGACGTCCAGTACGACGCCAATCTGCAGGCCAGCAGCGGCCAGCCTTCGCAGCCCGCGCCGCAGGCCGACTCGCCGCCCGCGTCGCAATCCGCGCCATCCATCGCGCCGCCCGATCTGGCCACGCTGACCGGCAAGGCGCTGCCGGCGATCGAATTCCCGGGTAGCCTGGCCGACCTGTTCCAACTGCTCGAGCGCGAGCTCCGGCAGAAGATACCGAATAATCAAAATGGCGCGGAGGGCAACCTCACGCTGCGCCTGCAACGCCTGGTCAACAGCGCGGCCCTGCTGGCGCCGCGCGCCCAGTCGGGCGATCCGAAGACCGCCGCGTCCGACGCCAGCAAGGCGCTGGCGAAATCCTACGCCGCGCCGGCGGCAACGCCCACCAGCACCGAAATCGCCGCCGCCTGATCCGCGGCCGCCGCCACGTATAATGGCGCCCTGCGCGCGCATTCCCTGCGCGCCGCTTCTTGCGATCGACCTTTCATGCCCTTAGCCACCGCCACCGGCGCGCCGCGCGCCCTCCTCCCGATCCTCGCGCGGAGGGCGGCATGACGGACGCCGCACGCATCGTCTGGACCGAAGCGGGCGTGGAGCGCTCGGCGCGCTGGCGCTCCGAGAGCGGCATGCCGGCGCCGAAGAAAGTCGTGATCGCCGACGACAAGACGCCGGCCGACACCGCCTATCGCCTGGCCTGCGAAGGTACGGCCCTGCTGTGGCGCGGCGACTTCCAGAACGCGCGCCAGCTGCTGCAGGCGCTGGCGCGGCGCGCCGACCACAAGGGCGGCAAGGGCAAGCGGGCCAAGGAGCCGAAGGTGCCGGCCAGCCCGGCCGAAGCCTTCCACCTGCATCGCCAGGCCCAGTCGCAGCGCGCGCGCACGCTGGCGATGCTGCTGATTCCCTTCGACGCCGACTACACCATCCCGCTGCGCCGCGCGCCCGACGTGCAACTGGCCTGCAACGAAGCCTATGGCCGCGGCGACGAGCCATTCGTCGCCTCGCTGCGCGAGCTGCTCGGCCTGATCGGCGCGCACGAATGGCGCCGCAACGGGGTCGAGATTGCGGCGCTGGGCGAGCGTATCCATCCGCACTACGGCGTGTTCTCGCCGATCCGCGGCGAGTATCTCCAGCTGGTGAACGAGGCGCCGCTGCCGGCGCGCGCCGCGCTGGCCTTCGACATCGGCACCGGCACCGGCGTGCTGGCCGCGCTGCTGGCCCGGCGTGGCGTGCCGCGCGTGGTGGCGACCGACATGGACCAGCGCGCACTGAGCTGCGCGCGCGAGAACGTGCATCGGCTCGGGCTCGATGGCGCGGTGGAGGTGGTGCAGGCCGACCTGTTCCCGGAAGGCCGCGCGCCGCTGGTGGTGTGCAATCCGCCGTGGCTGCCGGGGCGTCCGAGTTCATCGCTCGAATACGCGGTGTACGACCCGGACAGCCGCATGCTCAAGGGTTTCCTGGCCGGCCTGGCCGCGCATCTGGAACCGGGCGGCGAAGGCTGGCTGATCTTGTCGGACCTGGCCGAGCACCTGGGCCTGCGGCCGCGCGACCAGCTGATGGGATGGATTGCCGATGCCGGCCTGACGGTGCTCGACCGGCGCGACGTGCGCCCGGCGCACCCGCGCGCCAGCGACGCCAGCGACCCGCTGCATGCGGCGCGCGCGGCCGAGCTGACGTCGCTGTGGCGCTTGGCGGCGCGCTAAGCGCGTGCACCATTGCGCTGGCGCGCGATCGCAGGTATGATACTGCTCCTCAGACGCGGGGTGGAGCAGTCTGGCAGCTCGTCGGGCTCATAACCCGAAGGTCACAGGTTCAAATCCTGTCCCCGCAACCAAATAACTGTATGAACACCAAGCCCGACTCTTGCAGCCGGGCTTTTGTTTTCTGCAGCGCGCGACGCGGCAAACGAGATGAGAGACAAAAAAGATAACGCGACGTTCGAGCTGCCGGGTTTTGAGCTGGCCGCGCCGCTCGCGCCCCTGGCCGCCGAAGTCAAACACGCCAGCGGCCCGCGTGCGCGCCAGCCCGCGCTCCGGCAAGCGCAATTGCCGCTGCTCGAAGACACCGACGCCAGCGGCCTGCCGGTCTGGCGCCGCGACGACGACACCGACCTCACCGGCCTGCCCATCTGGGCGCCCGCCTGATCCCCGCGCGGCCCGCGCGCCGCGCATCCCACACCTCGGCCCGCTCGCCTGTTAGACTGGGCCCGTTCACCTTTGCCAGCCCGCCACCATGACTTCACGTTCGTTCTCCACCCTGCCCCTCGCGCCCGCCATGCTGGCCAACCTCGGCACCCTCGGCTACCACGAGATGACCACGATCCAGGCCCAGAGCCTGCCGCCGGTGCTCGAGGGCCGCGACCTGATCGCGCAGGCCAAGACCGGCAGCGGCAAGACGGCGGCCTTCGGCATCGGCATCCTGCACAAACTCAATCCGGCCTGGTTCGCGATCCAGGGCCTGGTGCTGTGTCCGACCCGCGAACTGGCCGACCAGGTCGCCAACGAACTGCGCCGCCTGGCGCGCGGCGAAGGCAATATCAAGGTGCTGACCCTGACCGGCGGCACCCCGATGCGCCCGCAGATCACCTCGCTCGAACATGGCGCCCACATCGTGGTCGGCACCCCGGGCCGCATCCGCGACCATCTGGGCCGCGGCACCATCGTGCTCGACAAGGTGCAGACGCTGGTGCTGGACGAAGCCGACCGCATGACCGACATGGGCTTTTACGACGAGATCGCCGGCATCGTCAGCGCCTGCCCGGCGCGCCGCCAGACGCTGCTGTTCTCGGCCACCTATCCGGACGATATCCGGCGCGCCACCGCCAGCTTCCTGGTCGATCCGGTCGAGGTGATCGTCGAGGCGCAGCACGACGCCGAGCAGATCGAGCAGCGCTTCTACGAAGTCGGCTTCGACCAGCGCGACCAGGCGGTCGGCCGCCTGCTCAAGCACTTCAGGCCGGTCTCCACGCTGGCGTTTTGCAACACCAAGGTGCATTGCCGCGAACTGGCCGACGAGCTGCGCGCCCAGGGCTTCTCGGCGCTGGCCCTGTACGGCGAGCTGGAACAGCGCGAGCGCGACGAGATCCTGGTGCTGTTCGCCAACCGCAGCTGTTCGGTACTGGTGGCGACCGACGTCGCCGCGCGCGGGCTCGACATCGCCAACCTCGGCGCGGTGATCAACGTCGACGTCTCGAAGGACACCGAGGTCCACATCCACCGCATCGGCCGCACCGGGCGCGGACGCGAGTCGGGCCTGGCGCTGTCGCTGTGCGCGCCGAACGAAAAGAAATGGGTCAAGCTGATCGAGGACTACCAGGGCGCGCCGGTCCGCTGGCACGCGCTCGGGGAACTCGACGACGACCGCGCGGAAGCCGCGCCGGCGCCGATGCTGACCCTCTGCGTCATGGGCGGCAAGAAGGACAAGCTGCGCCCGGGCGACCTGCTGGGCGCACTGACCGGCGACGCCGGGCTGACCAAGGAGCAGGTCGGCAAGATCAACGTGTTCGAGTTCATGACTTACGTGGCGCTCGACCGCCACGTGGCCGAGCGCGCCTTCCAGCGCCTCAGCGCCGGCAACCAGCTGGGTCCCGATTTCGGCAACATCAAGGGCCGCAGTTTCAAGATGCGCTTCATCGAAGCATAGGAGCTGCCGGCCGGCTTCGGGCAGATGTGATAGGGGCACTAACGCTATGCAAGCTACGCGATATTCATGGGATGGATTCGAAGACGTTTACGTCCACGCTGCGGAGACCATCGTCAAGCACCATAGGCCTATGCCCGAGCAAGGGCCGGCGACGTGGACTCTGCGATCGAGTTAGCACTGACGACGCTCAACGACGACGTCATTGCGGCGTTGCTGAACGCATTGGACCGTGCGTCACCGGTCCTGATAAGCGTCCATGCTGAGGAATCGATTGGCGTCAATGCCATCCCTGAGGTGATGGCAGGTCTGCTTTCGTCGGTGCTGAAATGGGAGGTTGAACGATCTATCGTCCAAGCCAACGTGGTAAATCATACCGGTGCTGACGGCTTTTCGCGAATGGCAAGGCAAGCGGTATTCGAAGGATCGGTAACGCCGGGAACAAATTATCTTATCGTCGACGACTTCGTTGGTCAGGGCGGGACGATTGCGAATCTTCGCGGCCACATCCTGTCTCAAGGTGGTAAGGTGGTCGGCGCTACCGTGTTGACTGGGAAGCCGTTTTCGGCGAAGCTGGCTGTGTCCCGCAGCCAATTGGACGAGCTGAGGAGGAAACATGGACAAATCGAAGGCTGGTGGCAAGGGCGATTCGGCTTCGACTTCGAATGCCGCACCGCCTCGGAAGCTCGTTACCTTATCAACACTGAGACAAGCCAGAGAATCCAGGAGCGCATCGAAGGAAGCAGCGGTCCAACTTAAAAGCACCACGCGCTTCGTTGTCTCGCTCGGCAGCTCGACCAGCCCGGCAGGTACCGCACGTATGCTGTCCGAGCGTGAATTGGAGGAGCTGCGCGCTACCAAACGCGCGGTACTAGAATGGACTCGCTTGGTTGTTGGGGACACCGAGAACAAATAAGGTATCGATCAGACGGCACGCCAGGCGACGCACCTGGCTTCTCTTGCGGTTAAGGGACGCACGGTTGCGCGTGCATCCGTGGCTTAAATCTGGCATTATTGCTGCACATAAACATATGCCACGGGCCCCGCACTCCGATGATCAAACTTGCCGTCGCCTCGTATGACAGCGCCGCTCCCGTCACGCCGATGGCGGCCGTGTTCGGCGGCCAGCGCCGGACCGTGGGGCGCAGCGACGACAATTTCCTGATCCTGCCCGATCCCAGCCATGAAGTGTCGCGCCTCCAGGCCGCGGTCTGGAGCGAGGGCGCACGCCATACCCTCGTCAGCCTGAGCGACGCCACGCCGGTGCTGCTCAACGGCGTCGAGCTGGCCCCCGGCGCGGACACCGCGATCAAGCCGGGCGACATGCTGCAGATCGGCCTGTACCAGTTGCGGGTCGAAGAGGCGCCGGCGGCGAGCGCCGAGGCGGCCGACCTGGCGGCCCTGAAAAGCGCCTTCCTGCGCGGCGCCGGCATCGCGCCCGATGCCATCTCGGCCGAATGGACGCCCGAGCTGATGGAGTTGCTCGGCAAGCTGATGGCCAGTTCGCTGCAAGGCATGATCGACCTGCTGGCCCTGCGCTCGCTGGTGAAGCAGGAGGTCAAGGCCGACGTCACGATGGTCGTGGTGCGCAACAACAATCCGCTCAAGTTCTTCCCCGACAGCCAGACCGTGCTGATCCAGATGCTGCGCAAGAAAATGCCCGGCTTTATGGAGCCGCTCGAATCGCTGGACGACGCCTGCCACGACCTGCGCGGCCACCAGATGGGCGTGGTGGCCGGCACCCGCGCCAGCATGGACAGCATCCTCGGCCGCCTGAAGCCCGGGCAGTTCGAAGCCGAGCTGCCGCCGCCCACCATGATCGACGCGCTGGCGCCGTCGCGCCGCAAGGCCGCACTGTGGGAGCTGTACGCGCAGCAGTACCAGGCGCTGGCCGGCGAATCGAAAGACCAGTTCAAGACCCTGTTCGGCGCGGCCTTCCTGGCCGCTTACGAGCTGGAGGTGGACCGCTTCAACGGGAGCCGCGGCCGTGGCTGACGGCCTGCCGGTCCGCCTGTCGTGCGCGAAGCTGAGCGCGATCGGTATGCGCGCGTCCAACCAGGACGCGATCGGCGACGCGCAGCAGGACGCGCTGGCCTGCTTCGTGATATCGGACGGCGCCGGCGGCCATGAAGGCGGCGAGGTCGCCTCCAGGCTGGTGGTCGAGGCGATCCTCGACAAGTTCGCCGGCGAAGCCAGTTTCGGCGCGCGCGCCCTGCTGTCCTACCTCGGCCATGCGATCGCGCGCGTGGCCGAGGCCAAGCAGCAGGCGCCCAGCCGCCGGGACATGAGCGCGACCGCTGCCGCGCTGCTGGTCGACCGCAGCAACGCGCGCGCGGTCTGGGCCCACCTCGGCGACACCCGCGTCTACCACTTCCGCGGCGCGCGCCTGCATGCGGTCACGCGCGACCACAGCCTCACCCAGCAGCTGATCGACGCCGGCTACGCCAAGGCCGCCGAGCTGCGCATCCACCCGCAGCGCAATATCCTGTTCGCGGCGGTCGGCGCGGAAGGCGAGACCGCGCCCGAGCCGAGCGCCGACGTGATCCAGCTCGAAGACGGCGACGCCTTCCTGCTGTGCACCGACGGCCTGTGGGAATGGGTGCTGGAAGCCGACATGGAACGCACCCTGGCCGCCGCCGCCGACTGCGACGCCTGGCTGGCCGCGATGTGCACGCTGGCCGACGCCAACATCGGCGCGGCCGGCAAAGTGCGGGATAATTATTCGGTGTACGCAATCCGCGTGCAGCGCCAGGACATGGCATCATGAAAACCACCGAGCTCGCCGCCGGCGCGGCCTCTTTCAAGATCGGATCGGAGAACTGCCTGCCGGTCGGCACCCGGCTGGCCGACTTCGAGATCACCGGCATCCTCGGCGAAGGCGGCTTCGGGATCGTCTACATCGCCTACGACCATTCGCTGCAGCGCACCGTCGCGATCAAGGAATACATGCCGGGCGCGCTGGCGATGCGCGCCGCCGACCACAGCGTGGCGGTGCGCGCTGAACGGCACCAGGAGACCTTCAACGTCGGCCTGAAAAGCTTCATCAGCGAGGCGCGTTTTCTGGCGCAGTTCGACCATCCGGCGCTGGTCAAGGTGTACCGCTACTGGGAGCAGAACCGCACCGCCTACACCGCGATGCAGTACTACGAGGGCCGCACCGTCAAGGACATCGTCGAGAACAGCCCAGAGCTGGTCGACGAGGCCTGGTGCCGCAAGATCCTGCGCCAGATCCTGCAGGCGCTGGAGCGGCTGTACACGATGAAGATCCTGCACCGCGATATCGCGCCGGACAACATCATCGTGCAGGAAAACGGCGACGCGGTGCTGCTCGATTTCGGCTCGGCGCGCCAGATCATCGGCGACATGACCAAGGGCCTGACGGTGATCCTGAAGCCGGGCTACGCGCCGGTCGAACAGTACGCGGGCGACGCCTCGCTCGAACAGGGACCGTGGACCGACATCTACGCGCTGGCCGCGGTGATGTACTTCGCGATCACCAAGGCGCCGCCGCCGACCTCGATCGCGCGCATGATCAAGGACCCGATGGTGCCGCTGCGCGGGCGCGCGCTGGAAGGCTACAGCGAGGCGCTGCTGGGCGCGGTCGACAGCGGGTTGGGCGTGCTGGCGCAGGACCGGCCGCAAACCATCGACGCCTTCCGCGACCTGCTCGGCATCGTGTCGGTCGATCCGGCGCCGGTGCGGCCGGCCGGCGCCGCCAAGCGCAACGCGCCAGCGCCGCGCGCCGCCGAACCCGCGCCGGCCGCGGCGCCCGCCGCTGGATCGGCCCAAGCCGCTGCGCCCGCCCCCTCCGCCGCGTCCGCGCCTGCGCGGTCTCCCGAGGCCCAGGAGGCCTTGCTGGAAGCGGCGCTGGCCGCGCATGACCCGACCACGCCGCCGCTGCCGCGCAAGTCGCGCTGGATCATCATCGCCATCGCCGCGGGGCTGCTGGTGGCTGCCGGCGGCGGCATCTACAGCCTGCTGCGCAGCGCGGCCGGCGACACCATCATGCTGGCCTTGCCGCAAACGCCGCCCGCCTCCGCGCCGGCCGTCGCCAGCGCGCAACAGCAGGTCAGGGGCCTCGACCCGACCGAGACCGTGATCGAACCGCCCGCGCCGGCCGCGACCAGCCAAGCGTCAGCAGCGCCGGTGCCGGTGCCCGCATCCGCAGCGCTGGCCGCCGCACCGCGAACCGTCG
>DASRXO010000058.1:0-2830 GCA_035654095.1 Telluria sp. | reverse complement strand
TACATGCCGATTTTCGACCTGGCCGGAGACATGTCGTGAGCGGCGCGCCGATCGACGCGGCCCTGCTGGCGCGCGCGCGCGCCCAGAGCCTGCACTCGCAGCGCTCGCTGGTGGCCGAACTCGAGGCGCTGTGCGGGGCCGAGCCGCGCGTGATCGTGCGCGCGCTGGCCCAGCCCTTCGGCCTGACCGTGATGGAAACGGCGGAGATGCTGAGCCAGACCCCGGCCTTCGACCTGCTGCCGCTGGCCCAGGCCCTGTCGCGCCATTGCGTGCTGCTGCGCGCGCCCGGCGGCGCACTGACCGGCGTGATCGCCGACCCCTTCGACCTCGACCTGCAAACCTGGCTCGGCACCCGGGCGCGCGCCGGCGCCGCCGCGCCGCTGCACACGCGGCTGGCCCTGCAGTCCGACATCCAGGCCTATCTGTCGAAGCAGGAAGAATCGGCGCGCGCGGTCGACAGCCTGGTGTCGAACCTGGGCGAGGGCCGGCGCGACGGCAAGACCGCCGCGGTGCTGTCGTTCGCCTCGGTGTCGGAAGCGGCCAGTCCCGCCGTCAAGCTGGTCAACTCGACGCTGTACGATGCGCTGAAGGCTGGCGCCTCCGACATCCACCTCGAAAGCACGGCCCATGGCCTGGCGGTCAAATACCGCGTCGACGGCGTGCTCGACCATGCAACGTCGGTCAACGGCGTCGAAACCGCGGAGCACATCATCTCGCGCCTGAAGGTGCTGGCCGAGCTCGACATCGCCGAGCGCCGCATCCCGCAGGACGGCAGCTTCCGGGTCGAGTCGGGCGGGCGCGAGATCGACTTGCGGGTGTCGATCATGCCCAGCATCCACGGCGAAGACGCGGTCATCCGTATCCTCGACAAGCGCGCCATGATCGAAGCCTACGGCGCGCTCACGCTCGAAGCATTGGGCTTCGACGCGCCCTCGCTGGTGTCGCTGCGCATGCTGGCGCAGGAAGCCTACGGCATGCTGCTGGTGACAGGCCCGACCGGCAGCGGCAAGACGACCACGCTCTACGCCACGCTGGCCGAGATCCACACCGGCACCGACAAGATCATCACCATCGAAGACCCGGTCGAGTACCAGCTGCCCGGCATCCTGCAAATCCCGGTCAACGAAAAGAAGGGCCTGACCTTCGCCAAGGGCCTGCGCTCGATCCTGCGCCACGACCCGGACAAGATCATGGTCGGTGAAATCCGCGACCGCGAAACCGCCGAGATCGCCGTGCAGTCGGCCCTGACCGGCCACCTGGTCCTGACCACGGTGCACGCCAATAATGTGTTCGACGTGTTCGGCCGCTTCACCCACATGGGCATCGACCCGTACGCGTTCGTGTCGGCGCTGAACGGCATCTGGGCCCAGCGCCTGGTGCGCATGAACTGTCCGCACTGCGCCGCGGCCTACACGCCGGACGAGGCCGAGCTGGCCTCGGTCAACCTCGAGCGCAAGGACGTGCACGGCTACCTGTTCATGCAAGGCAAGGGCTGCGGCGATTGCCGCGGCACCGGCTACAAGGGGCGCCGCTCGATCGCCGAAATCCTGACCCTGAACGACGAGATCCGCGAGCTGATCGTCGACAAGCGGCCGATCCGCCAGATCAAGGCCGCGGCCTACGAGAACGGCACCCGCAGCCTGCGCCTGGCCGCGCTCGAACTGGTCAAGCGCGGCGCCACCACGCTGGCCGAAATCAAACGGGTGACCCTGCATGCGTAAGCGCTTCGGACAGGCATTGCGGATCGGCGTCGCGGCCGATGGCGTGGCGCTGCTCAAGACCAGCCGCTGGCAGGGCGAGAAGGCGAGCGTGCTGGCGCAGGCCGGGTTCGGCGCGGCCGCGCCGCTGGCCGAATCGCTCGCGCAGGCGCTGCGCCAGCTGTTGGCCGGCGACAGTTGGTCCGGCTGGCCGGTCACCGTGGTGCTGGCCGACGAATTGCTGCGGCTGTGGCAAGTCACGCCGCCGGCCGGCAGCACGCGCCTGGCCGACCTCGAAGCGGCGGCCGCGCTGCGCTTCCAGTCCTTGTACGGCGAGCCGGCCTCCGGCTGGGCGCTGGCGGCCGGCTGGGACGCGGCCCATCCCTTCCTGGCCGCCGCCATGCCGCGCGCCTTGCTGGCGGTGCTCGCACAAGCCGCCGCCGAACACCAGTTCACGCTGGTCGAAGTCGTGCCGCAATTCGTCGCCGCGCTGAACCAGTGGCGCGGCGCGCTCAAGCCGGACGACTGGTTCGGCGTGGTGCATGGCCGCGTGTTGAGCGTGGCCGCGGTCGGCGCCCACGGCGTGGGCGCGGTGCGCGCCGCCGCCTTGCCCGACGATGCCGACGGCGCCTGGCTGTCGGCCCACCTCGCGCGCGAAGCCTTGCGCCTGAACCTGCCCGCGCCCGAGCGCCTGCAGCTGTGCGGAGCGGTGCCGGCCGGCTGGCACGGCCACGCCGCCTGCAAGCTGCTGGGCGCCGCGCACGGCGCCGGCTGGCCCGCCAGCGCGCAACTGGCGGCCACCGGGAGCGCCGCATGAAGCGCGTGCGCCTCGATTTCGCGCCGCCCAGCGTGGCGCGCAGCCTGTTCCACACGCGGCCCGCGGCGTGGGCGCTGACGGCGTGCGCGCTGCTGCTGTGCCTCGCCAGCGCCGCGCTCGGCGGCCAGATGTTGGCCAGCAAGCGCGCCTTCGACGCCCAACTGGCCGCGGTGCGCGTGCGCGCCAGCGCGCCGGCCGCTGCGCCGGTGCAGGCCGCCGGTCCCGCGGTCTCGGTCCCCCAGGCGGCGGCCGTCAACGGCGCCGTGCTGCAGCTGAACCTGCCGTGGCGCGCCCTGCACGACGCGATCGGCGCCGC
>DASRXO010000057.1:0-4900 GCA_035654095.1 Telluria sp. | reverse complement strand
AAGTAGATGCGACAACGGGATGTAGTGCGGCGATCGCCGCTGTGTCGCCGCCGCTGGTTGAGTTGGTTCCTGCGGAGGTTGAAGAAGGGGAGGTCGCCGATATGCCACCCGCAGTAGAAGGTTATGGACCGATCGAACTACGTTTCTTCCGAGATCTGCTGGAGGGTGAGCGCCTGCGCATCTTAATCACGCTAGATGCCATTCCTCATGATTCTGATGAGAGGATGAACCGTGGCTTACAGCGGAAGCTGCTGGAGTCGCTGGCGAGAGAGGGAAAACTCCCTAACGTCGAGCGATTAATGAATGAATATATGGAAGAACGGACAAAATAGGGGACTTGATGGAGAATCTGGCGACTCACATGCGTATTACCGGCTCAACAGTGTCGAATGATGATGTCGACACTCGCCGGTTGGCAATCGAAGATCTTTCTACCAAGTGGAAGAAGCGTGCTGAAGTTAAGCTTTTGCTTGCCACCGCGACCGGCATCGCACAGGCCCTTCACGACGAGATGCCGTCTGAAGTCTTCGGCGCAGAGATACAGGCGGCGGTGCAGGCTCACGCGTCAGCATTCCTTTATGAGGACTCGCCATTCGAAGTGGGCATCGTGGGAGGAATGGCATTCATCGAGATTGCCAAAGTGAAGCCAAGTGCGACAACCGAGTGGACGACGACTGAAATATTGTGCGCGGCCGTCTGGTCTGCGCTATCGTATCAGCAGCCGCTGACCGAAAGGAAGCGGGAGATTCTCCGGTCGGAGGCGCTCAAGGCGGCGGGCGACTATGTCGCCCTTATTACCGAGGCGAGCCGCGTCCGTTCGCAGGTGGATGATTTTGCATCGTTTGCAATCGCGCTGGCCGCTCCCGTGAAAAAAGAGGACGAGTCCGAGGTTGCCCCAACGGCTTTGCCCACAGCGTCGTCGAATTTCTTGAAGGCCACGCAAGCGACAATCACGGCACTGAGGCGCAATGCGGCGCTTGACCGCGAGGAGTTGGACTTTCTATGGTGGTCGCAGCTCAATCGCAGTCGTCTACTAGGCAAGCCACTGGCGTCGCTGGCGGAGCCAGTCCGCTTAGTAGCGGCGGCGATCGAAGGTGCGTCCTATTTGCGCCGGCTCCCTTGCGAGGTTCATCGCGACATGGTGCTCAAGACTCTTGATAAAGACCCGGAGCTGGATTTGAAGAAGTTGCTGAGCACGATCGGAGATGACCGCGAGAAAATCGTTGCTAAATACGTCGATACCTTGGCGACTAAATGGCCGACAGTCTTCCCCTTGCTTAACGCGTTGGTGACGGGGCAGTCCGACGGTCCGCAACATGCGGTCAAGCGTCGTGCTTCAGAGTGGGGAGCCCGCGCGCTACTTGAGGCGGGAATGGTTAATTATTTTAATAACGGAGCCGGAAAACTGTGACCGGCACCTGCAAAATCGATGGCTGCACAGTCGACGAAACCGGCAAGTGCGCAATGGAAAAGGACCCTGGCACCTGCGAACACCGGGTGAGCCTCGGTTCTTCAGCGGGCACGTCGACTAGTTTTTTCGGGAACGCACCGAACGTCGGGGGCGCCGATGAGGGCGAGATGCAGGGCCAGATTATCGGTGCCCCTGTTCTTGAATCGACGGAACGCCCCTCTGCATTTCCTTCCAGTACCACTCTCGGTCTTGATGTGGTCAATCGCCTGGCTCGGTCTCGCTATGTGACTGGCATCGGCATCCTGGGCGAGTCAAACTCGGGCAAGACCGCGTGCCTTGTAAGTCTGTATCTGCTTGTTTCGAATGGTCATCTGAAAGGATGGACCTTTGCTGATAGCGCCAGCCTAACAGGGTTCGAAGATATCGCACGTGCGGCGCGTGTCTGGAACGACGGCCATCCGCCCGATCAGATCACCATGCACACTGAAATGTCAGACGATAGGCAACCCGGCCTGCTACATCTGCGGTTAAAGCGGAAATCAGATGGCAAGCGGGTCGACTTCACCTTGCCAGATCTGCCGGGCGAATGGACCGAGTCGTTGATCAAGTCATCGCGGAGCGACCGGCTAGAGTTCATGAAATCGGCTGAGACGATGTGGATCGTTGTCGATGGCAAGGCTCTGCGCGAGCTGAGAACCAGGCAAGGCGCAATCACAAGGCTAGGTGAGCTGCTCGGACGAGTCGAGGAAATGACCAAAGAGTGTCCGCCCAAAGTGCTTGTCGTCGTCACTTATCGTGACAAAGGCGTTCTAGATCAGGGCATTCGGGGCCGCTTGGAGGCGGAGTTCAGGAAGCGTGCCCTGTCGGTCGCGATCTTGGAAGTAGCGCCAGTGGCGGATGACGAGAAGACCTGCCGGTCGGGATTTGGGATCGAAGAGCTGCTTGACGCTTCCATCGGCGTCGCGCCTGCGACAGCCGAGTTCTGGACGTCGACTACGCCTGCGCCTGGGGCACGGGCATATCTTGGCTACCGGAGAGATCGATGAGCGCATCAGTTGTCGTTTTGGGTGGGCCTGATTCCGGGAAGTCGAACTACATTGTACGTCTGTGGACGGCTCTTCGAGAGAAGAGAGGCGAGCTGGTCGAGGCGGCGCAGCCGACTAACCTCGAGTTCGTATTAGAGGCCTCAGAGCATTTGTTCCAAGGACAGTTTATCCAACGGTCCGAGCAGACAGAGGATCGTCGCGACTTCGAGGTGACGGTTGGGTCCCGCTCAAACGGGAACCAAGCGAAGATTGTTGTCCCTGACATATCGGGTGAATTGTGGCGGCAGGCCGTCACCGATCTCGATGTTTCCCCCGAACTTTTGGAAGACATGCGTGCAGCGTCCGGCGCGCTGCTCTTTCTGCGCGAGGGCTCGGATCAAAACGTGCAACCTCTCGATTGGATCACGGGCAAGAAGTATCTGTCTAAGGTGAAGGTTGCCGCTGACGAGGGTATTCCTACTCAGGTAATGCTATGCGAGTTGATCCGGTTCCTCGAGCTAACGCTCGCGCGGCGCCCCGACGGTGCAAAGCCGCGCCTGGCTGTGGTGGTGTCCGCATGGGATCTTGTCGGTGCAGATGTGTTCGAGAAAGGGCCTATGGCGTATCTCGAAGGCGAGTACCCGATGCTCGCCGGCAGACTCGACGATGTGTCGACTCTCGACGTTCAAGTCTTCGGTCTCAGCGTGGTTGGGGGCAATCTGGACGAAGAGCATTTTAAGAAGATTTTTTTAGAGACCGGCATCGACGGAAATGGATGGGTAGCCATCCGCGCAGCCGGCACTGGGATGTGGACGAAAGATCCCGACTTAACGAAGCCAGTGGCCTGGGCGATCGGGCTTTGATTACGTGATGGTCGTAGACACTCAAATACACGGCTACCTGCGAGGTCATCAGCTCCTATCGTCGTCGGTCGTCCTTCCAAAGGGTGATCAGTCGGTGATTGACAGGCTTTCAGATGTCGCTGGCCCGCTGCGTCCCAATGAAAGTATCAAGCCCTATCTTGCGGGTTATCCACTACCTAGCGGCGACTATTACGTTCTGGCTCGGACTTGGCAGGATCTGACGGTAGCGCGCGCTGGCTGCGTGCGGACGCTTAGCCTGGTTATCCCAGCTTCCGAGTGGGCCGGAGTGAATAGTCTTGCTTCGTTCCTAGATTTGCTAGACCCTTCTGTTTTCCCGCAAACCGGGGAGGCGGCATGCCACAATGTGTCGATCTCGAAGAAAGTCCGGCCGATTGCGCCAGTCTTGGATTTCGCGGGGGGCGAGTTACTTGAGGCACTCTTTCTAGAGGAGACAAAGCCAGTCGTCGTATTTGGTGCGCTTGAGCCCGAGCTTATTGCGACAAGGCTCATTACGGCGATGTGGGCCGACTTTCGGCAGGAGTTCGCTTTCTCGACATTCGTCCGCTCTCCACGTCGGATCGAGGGGCGACAGTTTGACCTTGTGTTTGCGCCGAAGGATGCCCGTTCGAAGTTCGCCGATTGGCCAGGGCGTCGGATCGACGGGACTGCGGACAACTTAGCACGGCATCGCTGGACAGGCGATATTGTGGAGCGTGTCTTCGCAGCGCCACTGCCGCGCCTACTGTCGGAAAGCGACGTTAGCTGGGCCGATTCCAGCGACGCGAAGACCCCTAGCCTGCTGCGAATCTCGCTGCTGTGGCACGAACTGGTTGGCAAAATTCGCACGACGCCGACGGCTGCTCTCGGCCTGCTCGACATCGCCAATTCCCGCGGGATATCAAATTCGGACACGCTGGAAGCGCTGGACGGTGCAATCGCGACAGCAGTGCGGACGGCATTTGGAACTATGTCTCCAGATCAGGCATGGGAGTTCGTCACTGCGCTGGCCCGCAAGATGCGCGGATACAACCTTCACGACGGAAAACTAGCACTTCGTGATGTGGCGGAGCGTCTTTCGATCTCCACACCACAGGGAGCCATCGAATTCCTCTCACAACCTGTCGACGAGGAAATCCTGTCGAATCTTATCCCCGCCATTGCGGGTGGTATGGCGCGCGCTACGGACGAGGCGATGTCGAGTGCATTGCTGTCGGCTCCGCCGGATGTGTTCGGCCGCATCTTGGCTGTGAGGGACGATCTGACGCGCCGGACGGTGGACGATCCGCGTCTGCTGAGCCACGTACAGGCAATCGTACCTAATCTTCAACCGCATCTGCTTGTAGAGGTTCGGGAGAGGCTCCTGCCACTGCTGATTGAGGAGCGGCAGATCTCGCTCGCAGCATCTTTGATCGAGACGCTTGACCTTGACGACCTGCTGGCGGAGGTTCGCCATCTGGACGTTGCGACACGTCTAGCCCTACCTGGTTTCATTGACCCAATCGTCGGACGGGCACGCGAGTTGGACGGTATCGGGTTGTTGCGAGAGCTGTTGTTGGAGTTGCCGCGGCACGATGGCCGTGATCAAGCTCTATTTGCAACGT
>DASRXO010000056.1:0-7117 GCA_035654095.1 Telluria sp. | reverse complement strand
CACGTCGTGCTGGGCGATGTGGTGGACCCGTTGCTCGGTCAGCTTGCGGGCGGTGATGTCGGTGCCGGTGCCGCGGTAGCCGGTAAAGGCGCCGTGTTCGTCGAACACCGGCTCGCCGCTGATGCAGAACCAGCGCGCCTCGCCCTGTTCGTCGACGATCGCGTATTCGAAGTCGTCGAACGGCTCGTGCGCCTGCACCAGCGCGAGGTGAGCCTGGCCCCAGTCGCTCGCCTCCATGCCGGGCACGCAGTCCCAGCGCGTCTTGCCGATCAGGCGTTCCGGCGCCACCCCGCCTTTTTCGCGAATCCCGCCGGTGATATTGACGAAGCGGAACTGCGTGTCCTGCTCCCAGTACCAGTCGGACGACATGGCCGCCAACTGGCGGAAGCGCTGCTCGCTTTCCTGCAGCGCCTTCTCGGTGCGCTGGCGCGCCGCGACGTCGTCGATCAGGCGCTGGTTCGACAGCTTGAGGTCGGCGGTGCGCTCATTGACCAGCGCCTGCACCCGGCGCGAACGCTTGACCAGGATTTGCACGAAGGCCGTCATCAGCCCGGTAAACAAGATGCCGCCGATCAGGATCGCGAGCGAACCGAGGTGATCGGGCAGGAAGGGCCGCGGCGCGGCCCGCACTTCGATATGCCAGGGCTGGCCCGCCACCTGCATGGTTTGCAGCTCGCGGTCGCGGTAGTCGAGCCGCAGCCAGGCGCGCAGCATGGCGCCGATGCGGCCGCGCGCGGCGGCCACCGACGGCCGGTTGTCGACGAACACGGTCTCGAACACCAGCCGCGCCGGATCGGCGCGGTCGCTGGCATACACTTGCAGCGCCAGCCCGGGGTCGCGCAGCAGGTCGGCGCCGCTCAGGATCTTGTGCACCAGCTCGTGCGCGCGGATGATCGCGGCGGTGTCGCCGCGCAGCGCCGCGCTGCGCTGCACGGGCGTGTCCAGCGCCATGCCGTGGCGGTAGACCGGCAAGATGACTTCGAAGCCGCCCTGCGGGTTCGGGTCTTGCGCCAGGCTGATCAGCCCGGTCGCCGCGGCGTGCCCGCTGTCGGTCGCGCGCGCCAGCGCGCCCATGACCAGGCTGTTGGCGCCGGCGTTCAGGCCGAACGCGGCCTCGTTGCCGGCCATCGGTTCGAGATAGTCGACGATGCTGTAGGAGGCGCGCACCGGCGCCGGCCCGCGCCCGCCGCCGGCCATTTCGGTGATCACCGTGCCGGGACGCACCCGCTGCAGCTCGGCCTCGACCGCGGCGCGCTCGGCGTGGTCCAGCTGGCGGTGGTAATTGAAGGCCTTGATGAAGGGGTAGCGCGCCAGCAGCGGCGCGGTGAAATCGTGGAACTGGGCGCGCGTGACCGGATCGACGCTGGCGAACAGCTGGTTGGTCACG
The DNA here is from genome assembly GCA_035654095.1 of Telluria sp. Classification (GTDB taxonomy): domain Bacteria; phylum Pseudomonadota; class Gammaproteobacteria; order Burkholderiales; family Burkholderiaceae_D; genus Telluria_A. The sequence goes on along the minus strand of DASRXO010000056.1, from coordinate 5,730 downwards.
GTCAGCACTTCGACCGCTTCGCCCAGGCCCTGGCGGATGGCGGCGGCGCGCACCTGCGCGCGTTGCTCGAACGACAGCGAGACCTTGTCGTACTCGAGCCGGCCGACGGCCACGAACAGGGTGGCGGTGGCGGCCAGGCCGCCCAGCAGGGTGAGGGCTGCCGCGACAGCGAGCGAAAACGGCAGGCGGCGACGCAGCATGGTTTCTTTCGGGGCTGGGGTGACGGGCGCGGGCCCGATTCTGGTGCGCCAGTGTGTCACATTCCTTCCGTAAAACGCAATTAAATTGTAATTTAGCAACGCAAAAACGGAAGATTTGTTGTCATTTGGAACGTTTTCCAGGCCGGCTGAGCCAGCCGATGAGGGCCGCGGCCAGCAGCCGGTTGAGCAGGCCGGCGCCCAGGCCGTTGCAGCGCGCCACCCAGTGCTGGACCCGCAGCGCATGCGGCGCGCCGCGGCCGGGCCCGCTGTGGAACGGCGCCTTGACCGCGAACAGGATGCGGTTGTTGCCGGCGATACGGTCGAACCAGCAAACGCGGCCGTCGAACATCAGGCGCAGGCGCCCCAGCATCGCGTCGTAGTGCGGGTCGTAGCTGAAGATATTCGTCACCAGCACCCCGCCGTGGCGCAGCGCGCGCCGGCAGTCGGCATAGAACCTGGCGCTGCCCAGCGCCGGCGGCAGGCCGGCCTCGTCGAAGCCGTCGACCACCAGCACGTCGGCGCTGTCGGGCAGGCCGGCCAGATAGTCGGCGGCGTCGGCATGGATCACGCGGAAGCGTGCATCGTCGGGCGGCACGCAGAACTGCCCGCGCAGGGCGATCACGTCGGCGCGCAGCTCGATCACGCTGATGCGGGCCTGGGGGAAATGGCGATAACAGAACTTGGCCAGCGAGCCGCCGCCCAGCCCGACCATCACGATATGGCGCGGGCGCGGCACGAACAGCGCGAAGCACATCATGGCGCGTGAATACGCGAGCACCAGCGCGCAGGGCTGCGACAGCCGCATCTCGCTTTGCACATTGCCGGGCATGAATTCGAGCGTGCGGCGGTCGCCGCGGGTCAATACCAGCGGCGGCGGGGCGGCCGGCGGCGGGCCAGGGCGCGGATCGGATCGGGGCGGCATGGCGCCCAGTATAGGCGAAGCGGGCGCGCCAAGCATCCCTTGTTGCCACGCCAAGGTTTCTGATAAGCTGACTCCCGCAGCCACACGGAGACCCTATGTTCTTAGACCACCCCACGATTACCGCCACCAACAGCCTGACCGAACCGGACCGCATCGAACGCCTGACCCGCGTCTACGGCTACGTGATGGCGCTGGCCGACTGCAACGCGGCCCAGGGGTTCATCGAGAAGGTCGCCCAGATCCATGACCACAAGGGCACCCTGATCGTGTTCTGGAACGGCGCCCCGAGCGAGACCGAGAAGGACTACTTCGTCCAGGCCTGGGCCAGCAAGATCGGCGACGGCAGCAGCAACGTCGAACACGAAGTCTGAAGCCGGCCGCGCCGATGGATATCACCACCATGGTGTTGGCGCTGGCGCTGGGCAACCTGAGCCTGTGCGCGACGCTGTTCTTCCACCAGATCGAGGGCGGCAAGTCGCTCGCGCTGTCGACCTGGGCGGTGGCCAAGCAGGGCCAGGCCGCGGCCTGGCTGCTGCTGTATTTCCGCGGCAGCGGCGTGATCCCCGACCTGATCTCGGTGCCGGCCGGCTACAGCATGCTGTTCGCCGGCGTCGCGCTCGAGGCCGGCGCGCTGTGGGACGCGGCCGACCACCCGCAATGGCGGCGCAGCACCCTGCCGGTGCTGGCGCTCGCGGTGCTGGCCTTCCTGGCTTGCTACTTCATCGACGAGACCGGCCTGCGCGCGGTGGCCGCCTCGCTGATCCTGGGCGGCTTCTACCTGTCGGGCGCGGCCGCGCTGGCGCTGGGCTGGAAGCAGGGCAGCATGCTGCGCCGCTTCCTGGCGCTGGCGATCGCGCTGCTGGCGCTGGTGGTAGCGGCGCGCGGCGTGCTGGTGCTGAGCATGCCCGAGGGCTGGGGCTGGCTCAGCAACGCGATGGTGCAGGGCTTGTCGCTGGCGGCCTTCTATATGCTGATGCTGCTCAACGGCTTCGGCTACCTGCTGCTGTCGGGCGAACGGCTGCAGCACGAACTGGCGCGCCTGCAGGTGGTCGATGCCTTGACCGACGTGCCGAACCGGCGCGGCTTTTTCAACGCGCTGGCGCCGTGGATGGCGCTGGCGCGCCGGCCCGGGGTGCCGACCGCGCTGATCATGCTCGACCTCGACCAGTTCAAGCGCGTCAACGACAGCTACGGCCACCCGGCCGGCGACACCGTGCTGCGCGCGGTGGTCGACGTGTGCAAGCAGCAGTTGCGCGACAGCGACCAGCTGGGCCGGCTGATGGGCGTGGAATTTGCGATCCTGCTGCCGCGCACCAAGCTGCCCGAGGCGGCGCTGGTGGCCGAGCGCATCCGCGCGGCGATCGAGGCCAGCCCGGTCAAGAGCGAGCGTGCAATGATCGCGCTGACCGCCAGTTTCGGCGTGACCACCATCCGCGCCGACGACAGCACGGTCAGCCTGTTCAAGCGCGCCGACCAGGCGCTGCGCACGGCCAAGCTGGCCGGCCGCAACCGGGTGGTCGAGGCCGACGTGCCGGCCGCGCTGGAGGCCTAGCGCGCACCGGCCGCGCACGATACGGCGCGTCATCGGTGCGTCACAAATCCCGGCTATCGTGCGGGATTTCGGCACCGGAGAGCCCACATGTCATCCATTGAATTAGAGGCTTGCTCCATGTACGCTGCAGTCGATTTGGGTTCCAACAGTTTTCGCCTGCACATCGGCAAGCACGATGGCGACACCATCCGCGTGCTCAAGAGCATGCGCGAGCCGATCCGGCTCGCCGCCGGGCTCGACGCCAAGGGCTATCTGACCGAGGCGGCGATGCAGTCGGCGCTGTCCTGCCTGGCCAATTTCCGCACCACGCTGGCGGCCTACCGGCTCGACGCGGTGCGCGTGGTGGCCACCTCGACCCTGCGGGTGGCGCGCAATGCCGCCGCCTTCCTGCCGACCGCCGAACAGGCGCTCGGCTACCCGATCGAGATCATCTCGGGCGAGGAAGAGGGCCGCCTGATCTACATGGGCGTGGCCAATTCGCTGGCTGCGCCGGGCGAGCGGCGGCTGGTGATGGACATCGGCGGCGGCTCGACCGAATTGATCCTCGGGCGCGGGCTCGACATCGAGCGGGTCGACTCGTTCGGCATCGGCACGGTCAAGCAGAGCCTGTCGTTTTTCGTCGGCGGGCGGGTCGACGCGGTCTCGTTCGAGGCCGCGATCCTGTCGGCGCGCAGCCATTTCGAAGACGCCGCGCCGCCCTACCATCCGGACCACTGGAAGAACGCCTACGGCTCCTCGGGCACGATCCGGGCGCTGGCCGAGATCGTGGCCCGCAACGCGCTGGGCGACGGCCGCCTGACCCCGGCCAGCCTCGACGCGCTGAAACAGCGCTTCATCCAGTTCGGCCAGATCGGCAAGATCGACATGCCGGGCCTGCGCCCGGACCGCGCCGGCACCATCATCGGCGGGCTGGCGATCCTGATCGCGCTGCTCAAGGAACTCGGGATCGAGGTGCTGGAGCCGGTCGAGGCCGGGCTGCGCATGGGCGTGATGTGGGACCTCTACCTGCGCTCCCAGCAGCGCGACCGGCGCGAGGAATCGGTGCGCGCGCTGGCCAGCAAATTCCACGTCGACGAGAGCCGCGCCAACCGCGTGGCGCGCGAGGCGGCCGCGCTGTACGCCCAGCTGAAACCGGCCGGCGAGGCCTACACCAAGCTGCTGTACTGGAGCGCTCTGCTGCACGAGATGGGCATGGTGCTGTCGCAGACCGGCTACCACAAGCACGCGGCCTACATGATCGAGAACGCCGACCTGCCGGGCTTCACCACGCGCGAGCAAAAGATCATGGCCAAGCTGATCGTGGCCCAGAAGGGCAACCTGCGCAAGATCAGCGAGGCGCTGCCGGACCCCGATTTCGCCAAGGCGGTGCTGGCGCTGCGGCTCGCGGTGCTGCTCATGCACGCGCGCATCGAGCCCGATTTCAGCGAACTCAAACTGCGCATGAAGAACCGGATCGAGCTCGAAATCAAGCGCGACTGGGTCGCGCACCACCCGACCGTCTCCTACTGGATCGAGAAGGAGCAGGAGTGGTGGGACGAGGTGGGCGTCGATTTCAGCGTCAAAACCAGCGCGTAAGGACGGTTTTGCTGTGTTTTGGCAAGCACTGATGGCATACTTTCAACTGGCTTGTCATGGGAGCTGCCACGGCAGATGCGAACGATGCGGGGTTTATTCAGATTCGGCCTGGCCGCCTGCTGCGCGCTGGCCTGCCTGCAGGCGCGGGCGGCCGACACCATCACCCTGTGTTTCGAGCGCCAGGAAGTGCTGCCCTGGCGCACGCTCGACGGCGGCGGCCTGAACTTCGCCATGCTCAATGAAGTCGCACAGCGGCTCCGCATCCATTTCGATTACCAGAGCATGCCGTGGAAGCGCTGCCTCGAACAGGTCAAGGCCAACCAGGTCGGCGGCGTGTTCGCGCTCAGCTTCAGCCAGGAGCGGCTGGCGCTGGGCGCCTACCCGGGCGGCAGCGTGGCCGACGTCGGCAAGCGCATGCACGTCGACCGCTACGTCCTGCTGCGCAAGAAGGGCGCGCGCATCGGCTGGGACGGCAAGGCCTTCAGCCAGGTCGACGGCGCGGTCGGCATCCAGCTCGGCTACTCGGTGGGCGACTTCCTGCGCGCCCAGGGCGTGGCGGTCGACGAGGGCAGCCAGCGCGCCAACGAACTGGCGCAAAAGCTGATCGCCGGACGGCTGGCCGGGGCCGCGCTGGGCGGCGCCGACGCCTGGCGCCTGATGCACGGGCCGCTCGCGCCGCAGCTCGAGGTGCTGCCCGCCGCGCTGGTCGAAAAGCCGTATTACCTGATGCTGTCGCACGCGCTGGTGGCCGCCAAGCCGCAGCTGGCCGAGCGCATCTGGAAGACCATCGAAGAGGTGCGCAACAGTCCCGCCTACAAGAAGCTCCTGTTGCAGCAGCAGGGCGCCGACGGAGGCCGCCATTGACGCGGCGCCGGCGGGCGTGAAGCGTTCGGTGCTGCGCAAGCTGGCCGAGAACTGGCGCCAGAACATCGTGTTCCGGCTCGGCGCCGGCATCGTGCTGGCGGTGGCGCTGTCGACCGGCGTCTACACCACCTATCTGATGCAGGCGCTGCGGGTCGAGGCCAACCAGCTGGCCAACGAGCGGGTCGGCAAACTGGCCTCGGTGCTCTCGCATGCGCTGGCGCGCCCGCTGTTCGACATCAACAGCGCGGCCGTGTCCTCGGTGGTCGACGCGCTCGGCGCCACCCCCGAGGTGCTGATGCTGCGGGTGCTGGCGCCGAACGGCGCGGTGCTCGCCTCGCTCGGCGCGGCCGACGTGGCGCAGCCCGGCGCGCTGCGCACCAGCCGCGCGATCAGCTACACCGACGGCAACCGCCACTACGCGGTCGGCTCGCTCGAGCTGGCGTTTTCGCGCGAGCAGATCGACCGCGACCTGCGGCGCCAGATCCTGACCACGGTGGCCGCCAACCTGCTGCTCACGCTGACCATCGTGGCCTGCGTGTTCCTGGTCGGACGCCGCATGACCCAGCCGTTCGCCGACATCCAGGACGCGCTCGAGAAGCTGGCGCGCGGCGAGACCG
>DASRXO010000055.1:0-6395 GCA_035654095.1 Telluria sp. | reverse complement strand
AAGACTTTGCATTTCTTGTTCCTTTAGTACGGAGGTTTAAAAATGCGCGAAGTCTACTGGCCGAGCGTGACCGTCCTATGACATGGCGGGCGGTTCCGGCAGGAATGCGAATTAAATTTTGTTAATGTTTTGTAACAGCGGCTGTCAGCGCCTGCGTTGGACGACAGATGAGTTTGTACCGGGCGTCACGCAAAATCAGGGACTTACGAATTTCGGCGACACATGAGTTTGCACCGAACGACACATAAGCTTGCACCGTGCGTTCATGGCCAAAAATTGATGCTCAGCAACATGGATGAGATAGACTTCTACGAAGCCCTTGGGACCGTCTCATGTGGTCGATCACCTCATCCATGGATAGAATACGAAATGACTTTTCCCCGAATCCTTGCACTGGGTTGCCTTATCGCACTTTCAGGGTGCGGCTCTTCGAAAACGGACATGCTGCGCGTGCATGCATGGGCTTGTGGCAACGAAACCAAGGTCGTTTTTGGTGCCGATGGCGTGATGTCCACGTTCCAAGGGAAAGCGCACCCGACCGAGTTTCAGTCTCGCTATAAAATAGTAGAGAGCAAGACGGATATGTCTATGTCGTTGGAGTTGGGGGATGACAATGCGACACGCCCAATTTTTGGAGGGAGCGGCTCGTTGACCCCTCTGCAAGTTGGATTTGCTGACGGTTTTCTTCTGGTCAGCGCGCGAGGCTTTCCAGATGACCATCCGTGTGAGGCGATCAAGGAGGAGCATTGACCCCGCCGAGCGACAGCGCTTGGGATTGGCTCGGCGCAAGCCGAGTTATTGGCAGTGACGAGTTCATCAAGGTCGTGTATCGCTTACCGAGCGATTGAGGGGCTGTAAGCCGGAAATGCTGAGAACTCCGACTCAAAACCTTATAGGCAGGTTTTTCGGTCACTGAGTCTATCCGACGCTATGATGTAGCTGACTCCTCCCTCGATGAACTCTAATTGCTGCGTGTGATCGAACACAACGTGGGCCTCTTCTGGATCATTGGCATGCTTAGCTTGATTTCTGCCACGATTCAAGATGCTAGGTAAAACGGCCTTTCGTTGCCCTTCTGGAATAGCAGCGTCGATATCGTCGGCGTGGTATCGAGTTATCTCATCAACGGCAACCGGCTTGCCAGCTCGCATCGACAATTTTCCGAGAATCTCTTCTGCCGCCCCGGCAAGGGTGAGTGAGGACAGGTAGTCTTCATTGAAAAATAGCTGGATCGCTACAGCCAGTTGATGCTTCGCTGCCTCAAGTTTTGTCATTTGCATGCCAGCAACTGCCCTCTGACGCTTCCAATTTTGGCACAACAGATGTCGGGAGAATTGAGGAATTAAATCCGCGACTCCCCCGACACACGAATAGTGACGCCGCGCGTAGCTGCCAAAGTTGCGCAGCATGAGCGATGCGGTCACGGTGTCATGCTTGATCGATGACGCCAGGCACAGGATGTTCCGTGGGCAAGAGTGAGATGACTGCTGCCGCGCACCGGCTTAGCTGGAAAAAGGCGCGCCCCGCGTCTCAAGCGCTGCGCGCTACCCGTTCGCCCGCCCCCTCTAAGTCAGTGGATCAAAATTCTTCCCAGTCTTGACTAGCAACTGTCGCGGAGACGACCGCCAAACGCTTCGCCGGTGCTGTCCCGCGCGTGGGTGCGGACTGCGTCGGGTACGCTGACCGTGGCTTTCCGGCAACCTTGCGAGCGCTCGCCACCGGATGAGTCGCTACGCGCTGCATCGCCGACTGCCCGCCATGGTCGCCGTCGAGCCTGAACACACCGACAATTTGCGCCAGATTGCCGGCCTGGTCTTGCAGCGATTTCGCCGCCGCAGCAGCCTCTTCCACCAATGCGGCGTTCTGCTGCGTGACCAGGTCCATCTGGCTGATCGCCTGGTTGATCTGCTCGATTCCCGAAGTCTGTTCGCGGCTCGCGGCGGTGATTTCTCTCATGATGTCGGTCACGCGCTTGACGCTGTCGACGATCTCGTCCATGGTGGCGCCGGCCTGGCCGACTTGCTTAGTGCCGGCTTCGACCTTCTCGACCGAATCGCCGATCAAGCCCTTGATCTCCTTCGCTGCCGCCGCCGAACGCTGCGCCAGGTTGCGCACTTCGGAGGCAACCACGGCGAAGCCGCGGCCCTGCTCGCCGGCACGGGCCGCTTCGACTGCCGCATTCAGCGCAAGGATGTTGGTCTGGAATGCGATGCCATCGATCACGCCAATGATGTCGACGATTTTCTTCGACGACTCGTTAATCGAGCTCATGGTGTCGACCACTTGCGCCACCACCTCCCCGCCCTTGATGGCCACCGCGGAGGCAGAAGCGGCCAGCTGGTTGGCCTGGCGCGCATTGTCGGCGTTCTGCTTCACGGTGCCGGTCATCTCTTCCATCGACGAGGCGGTTTCTTCCAGCGAACTGGCCTGCTGCTCGGTGCGGGACGATAGGTCCAGATTGCCGGCCGCGATCTGGCTAGAGGCGGTGGCGATGGTGTCGGTGCCGCTGCGCACTTCGCCGACGATCTTGATCAGACTGGCGTTCATGTCTTTCAGGGACTGCATCAGTTTGCCGGTTTCGTCTTTGCTAGTGACTTCGATGTTGCTGGTGAGGTCTCCGGCCGCTACACGGGCGGCGACCTCCGAGGCGATTTTTAGCGGTCCTGAGATGACGCGGGCGATACAGATGGCCAATAGCAGGCCAAGGGACACAGCTACAACCAATACGCCAATGACCCATAGGCGGGAATTGGCATAGCGCAGATCGCCCTCGTTGCTGGCTTCTTTGGCACCGGTCACGTTCAAACTCACCAATTTGAGCAAATCGTCACTGGCTTCATCGAAGTGAGTCTGTGAGTTTCCACGGATCAGTGTCTTGACTTCATCGTTTTTGTTGCCACGAGATAGAGCAAGCACTTTCAGGTGTTCTACCAGATATTCGTGCCAATTTTTTTTGAATCTGTCGTAGATTTTTTGCTCGTCCGGCGATGAAATGAGTTTCACGTATTCGACATTGTTCTTTTCGAATTCCGCCGCAACTGTGGTCATGTCTTGCTCGTATTTCGCCATCTCCTTCTCATCGGTAGACACGATATGTTGTAGTTCCGCGATGCGAAAATCGGATATATTCGTATTCATTGCGGAGACGACCCGCACGCTCGGCATCCAGTTGACTTTCATTGCGGTGGCGACCTCGTTTACCTTGCTCAACTGAAGAATTGAGAACATACCCAGAAAGACGGTCAGCAACAGCACCACCAGAAACGCCCCCATCAATTTCGCGGAGATCTTCAAGTCAAAAAACCATCTCATCTCTTACTCCTCAATCTGGTAAAAAATTCTGCCGTTCAATGCAGTCAATTTGATGCCTAGTTGGATCGACTCTGCTCAATCCCGATCAGTTATTTAAAAATAGGGTAGCGGGATTGGGCCGATTGAGTCTTAGTACGGCCGAATATGATGTGATGGTTGCAACAGGGGTAGGGTTGCGGTGGGGAGATGCTAAACACGGCAAGACAATGAGCTCGACCAAGGACCAGCGTATAGCAAAAACTGATTGACAGCAACCAACTATTGGTATTAGTTGTTTTTCGGAGTTTGATCCGCTTGGTTTAGCTGGACACTTTCTAGCGAGATTTCGGCCGGCTTATTTTGTCTGTTCTTGCCCTCCAAACAGGCGGGCAATTGCGGCCTTGGTCGCGCCGGGCTGATTGACGAGCTTGACCGCTTCTCGCTTAAACTCTTCAGAAAATAACCGTCGTTCACGTGCCATGTAATACCTCCGATAGTGACATCATACCTATCGGAAGTGTCCGTGCTGCTGGGGGAATGCCACTTATCTGTCGCTAGTGCAAACTCATCTGTCGTCCAACGGCCTGGCTTGACTCCCGATGGCCGCAAGGCTATATTTAATGACTCGTTGGTAAGTTATCGGAAGCACCCCATGGATTGCCCGTTCGACCTCAAGCCGCGTTGGGAGCGCCGCAAGGATGCCCGTCCGCAGGAGTTGCTCGCGGCTGCCCTCGACCTGTTCGTCGAGCGCGGCTTCGCCTCCACGCGGCTGGAGGATGTGGCGCGCCGCGCCGGCGTGTCGAAGGGCACGCTGTACCTCTATTTCACCAACAAGGAAGAGCTGTTCAAGGCCGTGGTGCGCAATAGCATCGTGCCGGTGATCGGTGCGGCCGAGGACAGCATCGCCGGCTTCGAGGGCCATAGCGCCGACCTGCTGCGCATCGTCGTGCTGAACTGGTGGGAGCAGCTGGGGGCCACCAAGGCCTCCGGCATCACCAAGCTGATCATGGCGGAAGCGGGCAATTTCCCCGATCTTGCGGAGTTTTACCGCGAAGAAGTCATCGCGCGCGGTACCCGGATGATGACCAGCATGCTCGAGCGGGCGATCGCCCGCGGCGAGTTCCGCCCGGTCGACGTCGGCGTCATGACCCAGGTGCTGATCGCGCCGATGCTCATGCTGAGCACCTGGCGCCACTCGATCGGCCCCTGCGAGCGGGGCGACCTCGACCCCCACGCCTTCCTCGACGCCTTCCTCGACATGGCCCTGCACGGCCTGCTGCCGGCTCCGGCGGCTACCCCGTGAGTGTCCAAAGCGCCAAATCCGCAGCTTCATTCCCTCTAAACTGCAGACTGTCGCAATTTCACGCGATCTCAGCCGTCATGTCGTTAAGATGTGCGTTTTGAGGCCGTTCAACGATAAAATACCGGATTATTTTCCCAACCGAGTTAGAAAATGAACATCGAACAAGCCCGCTTTAACATGATTGAACAGCAGATCCGCCCTTGGAACGTGCTGGACCAGGACGTGCTCGACCTGCTGCTGGTGGTCAAACGCGAAGATTTCGTGCCGGCCGCCTACAAGAGCCTGGCGTTTGTCGATGCCGAGATTCCGCTGCCGGGCGGCGAGGCAATGTTCTCGCCCAAGCTCGAAGCGCGCCTGCTGCAGGAGATCTCGCTCAAGAAGCACGAGACCGTGCTCGAGATCGGCGCCGGTTCCGGCTACATGGCCGCCTTGCTGGCCCACAAGGCCCGTCACGTGACGACCGTCGAGATCGCGCCCGAGCTGAAAACGCTGGCCGAAAAGAACCTGGCGAATGCCGGCGTGAGCAATGTCACGGTGGAACTGGGCAACGGCGCCGAAGGCTGGGCCCAGGGCGCGCCCTACGACGCGATCGTGATTTCCGGCGCGCTCGAAGTGCTGCCCGACGCCTTCCTCAAGCAAGTCAAGGTCGGCGGCCGCATCGCCGTGATCCTCGGCCAGGCGCCGGTGATGTCGGCCAACATCATCACCCGCGTGTCCGACGTGGCCTACGACACGGTCAAGGTGTTCGAGACCAGCGTCAAGCCGCTGGCGGCCGCCGTGACGCCGTCGCACTTCGAGTTCTGAGCCGGATGAACCACCTGACCGCACCCGAGTTGGCCGCCTGGCTGGCCGACGCCGCGCGTCCGCGTCCGCTGTTGCTCGATGTGCGCGAGAACTGGGAGGTCGAGACCTGCAGCATCGCGGGCTCGACCCCGATACCGATGAACACGATCCCGGCCCGCATCGAAGAACTCGAGGAGGATGCGGAGATCGTCTGCATCTGCCATCACGGTGCGCGCAGCATGCAGGTTGCGGCTTTTTTGGAGCGCAACGGTTTTAACAAAGTGACGAATCTGACAGGCGGCATACACGCCTGGGCGGTGCAGGTCGACAGCACAATGCCGAAATACTGAAGCACAAATTTTCCAAACCTTTTCGATGACTCCGGAGACTGTAATGCAGAAACCCCTTCTTGCCGTGCTGATGGCCAGCGCTTTTTTCTCGCTCAACGCACAGGCGGCCGACCTGATCCAGGTCTACCAGCAGGCGCTGGCGAACGACGCCGCATATGCCAGTGCGCGCGCCACGCTGGCGGCCGGCAAAGAGCGGGTTCCGCAGGGGCTCTCGCTGTTGTTGCCGACGGTCGGCCTGAGCGGCAGCTACAGCCGCACCGACGCCGATTTCTCCCCCCATAACGAGGGCCAGCTGGTGAACACCGGCGCCGGCCTGGTCCTGGTGCCGGGTGCGGCCGCCACCACCAACACGAATTTGTACACGCTGTCGCTGTCGCAGCCGCTGTTCCGCTGGGCCAACTGGCAGACCTATGAGCAGAGCAAGCTGCTGCAGGCGATCAGCGAAGCCCAGTTCGCCCAGGCCCAGCAAGACCTGATCACGCGCGTCGCACAAGCCTACTTCGACGTGCTGGCCGCCCAGGACACGCTGGAAACGACGCAAGCGCAAAAGACCGCGACCACCGAACAGCTGGCCTCGGCCAAGCGCAACTTCGAGGTGGGCACCCAGACCATCACCGATACCCACGAAGCGCAGGCCGCCTACGACCTGGTGATCGCGCAGGAATTCG
>DASRXO010000054.1:0-2276 GCA_035654095.1 Telluria sp. | reverse complement strand
ACACATGGTGGACATGACCGGCCACCGCGATCACACGATGCTCGACATCTCGGTGATCTCGGCGGTGCAGGAACTGGCCGGCGCGGCGCAAACCCGGGTGCTGAGCATCGGCGTGCTGCGCGGCCAGCAGTTCGTGCGGCCGCGCGCCATCATCAGCGCCGGCAGCCCGGCGCGCATGGAGGAGCATCCCGATCCCGGCACCCTGGGCGAACCGGTCACGGCCTACCCCGAGCTGGCGGCCTGCCTGGCCCAGCACGGCGCCAGCGCCGAGGCCTTCGGCGCCGACGGCACGCGTACCCTCTGGCTGCCGATCTGGATGGGCGAGAAGGCCGACACCTGCCTCGAAATCGTCCACCGCACCGCCTACACCAACGACACCGTGCACATCATCGGCGGCATCGTCAGCGTCTACCGCAATTTCCAGAACCTGCTCGATTACAGCGAGCGCGACTCGCTGACCGGCCTGCTCAACCGCAAGACCTTCGACGACCAGCTCGCCAAGATGCTGCATTCGGCCGCCGAGCCGCCGGCGCCGCTGCCCGGCCAGCCCGAGCGGCGCCAGCAGTCCGACGACCTCAAGCAGTGGCTGGCGGTGGTCGACGTCGACCACTTCAAGGCCGTCAACGACCGCTTCGGCCACCTGTACGGCGACGAGGTGCTGATCCTGATCGCCAACCTGCTGCAATCCTCGTTCCGTTCGCAGGACCGGGTGTTCCGCTTCGGCGGCGAGGAATTCGTGGTGCTGCTGCGTTCGACCAATCTCGAGAACGCCCAGCGCATCATCGACCGCTTCCGCATCAACGTGGCCAGCCATGTGTTCCCGCAGGTGGGCACGGTGACGGTCAGCGTGGGCTTCGTCAGCATCAGCGCCTACGAGTCGCCGGTGATGATACTCGGACACGCCGACCAGGCGCTGTACTTCGCCAAGAGCAACGGCCGCAACCAGGCCTGCCATTACGACCAGCTGGTGTCGGGCGGCCAGTTGCGCGCGGTGGCCTCGAACGACACCGCGGAGTTCTTCTGACCGGAGTCAGGCGACCGCGAGGAATTTCATGGGGTCGACATTCCACTTCTGCGGCGATTCGTGCCGAACGATCTTGTCGCCGCCGCCAAAACCCAGCGCCTTCGACAAATCGACCGTCTCCGGCTTGATGTAGACGTTCTTCTTGGTGTTGAAGAACACGTTGACCTTGGGCGCCAGCAGCTTGGTCTCGTGCGGTTCGATCACCACCCCGAGCCGGCCCGATTCCAGCATCACCATCGTGCCCACCGGGTAGATGCCGACGCAGCGCATGAACTCCTGCGCATAGGTCGGGTTGAAGTGGAACTTGCTCCACTCGTAAATCTTGCGCAGCGCTTCGGCCGCCGACATGCCCTTGTGATAGCAGCGGTCGGCCGTGATCGCGTCGTACACGTCGACGATCGCCGCCATCTGCGCCAGCTCGCTGATGGTGCCCTCGCCCTGCTTGTCGGGATAGCCGCTGCCGTCGCGCCGCTCGTGGTGGTGCAGCGTGATGTCGAGCGGGATCGGCCCCACTTCCGGGGTCTTCAGCAAGATGTCGTAGCCGTCCTTCGGATGCTTCTTGATGATCGCGAATTCTTCGTCGGTCAGCGGGCCCGGCTTGTTGAGGATCTGGTCGGGCACCAGCGCCTTGCCGGTGTCGTGCAGCAGGCCGCCGAGGCCGGCCTGGTAAGTCGTGTCGGCATCCAGATTGCGCGAGCGGCAGAACGCCACCAGCAGCGTGCACACGCTGACCGAATGCAGGAAGGTGTAGTCGTCCTTGGTCTTGATGCGCAGCAGGCCGACCAGCGCGCCCGGATTGCGCAAGATCGATTCGGTGATGTTCTGCACCATCGGCGTGACCTGGTCGAGTTCGATCGCCTTGCCCAGCCGCGCGTCCTGCATCACGGTGCGCACCAGCCCCGCGGCCTGGTGCCGGATCATCGCCGCGCGCTTGAGTTCCTCGCCGAGCGAGACGCGGGTCACCACCACCGGCTTGGTCGCGATCGCCGCCAGCTCGGCCTCGGTCTGGGCCTGGGCCTCGGCCAGGGTCGGCGCGTCCTGCACGTCGAGTCCCTTGTCGCTGTCGATCACCACGTCATGGATGCCGGCGTTGCGGATCTTGCGGATCTCGTCCTCGTCGCCGATCAGGAAGCGGTTGCGCACGAACGGATGGGTCATCCAGTCGCAACTGAGATCGTGGATGTACATTCCCACTTTTAACTGCGAAGAGTCGACTTTCTTGAGCATCTGGCGTCTCGGCTGTGTTTTAATT
>DASRXO010000053.1:0-5275 GCA_035654095.1 Telluria sp. | reverse complement strand
CATGGGCAAGCCACCGCCGCCGCTCGAAGCGGCCGCGCGCGCCGCTGCACGCAGCGCCAGCCAGAGCTCGCTGCCGCCCGCCACCGCCGGCGACGGCGCCGACGCCCAGCTGTTGCAGCAAGGCGCGCAAGTGTACGCCGGCGCCTGCGCGCGCTGCCACGACAGCGGCCGCACCATCGGCTCGGGCGGCGCGATGCAGCTGCCGATGGCGATCGCGCTGTACGACCCCGATCCGCGCAGCCTGATCCACATCATTCGCGACGGCATCGCGCCCCAGGATGGCCGCGCGGGCCGCTGGATGCCGGGCTTCGCCGACATCCTCACCGACCAGCAGGTGACCGCGCTGGCGGCCTACCTGCGCCGCCACGGCGCCCATGCCGCCCCGTGGCCCCACCTTGCCGCCGACGTGCAGAAAGCCGCCAAGCCATGAGCCTCTACACCCTCAACGTGAACGGCCGCAGCGAACAGGTCGAGGCCGAGCCGGACACGCCGCTGCTGTACATCCTGCGCGACCATCTCAAGCTCAACGGCGCCAAGTTCGGCTGCGGGCTGGGCCAATGCGGCGCCTGCACCGTGATCGCCGGCGAGGCTGCGGTGCTGTCCTGCCTGATGCCGGTGTCTGTGGTGGGCCAGCGCAACGTGCGCACGGTCGAGGGACTGGGCAGCCCCGCGCTGCCGGGCCAGCTGCAGCGCGCCTTCATCGCCGAGCAGGCCGCGCAGTGCGGCTACTGCATCGCCGGCATGATCATGCGCGCCCAGGCTTTGCTGGAAAAAAATCCGGCACCGACCGACGCCGAGATTCGCCGTCACATGGCGCTCAACCTGTGCCGCTGCGGCACCCACATGCGGATCTTGCGCGCGATCCGGCGCGCCGCCGACGCCATGCGTGGTGCGCAATGAGCGGCGCCGGTGCACCCATGCTGTCGCGGCGGCAGTTCATGAGCACGACCGGCGCGCTGCTGGTCGCCTTCGCGTGGCCAGCTTGGTCCGGTGCTCAGCCGGACCAGGGCAAGCCTGGCCTGCCGGGCAGCCTCAAGACCGAGAGCATGCTGGACGGCTGGATCCGCATCGAGCCCGACGGGCGCGTGACCGTGTTGGTCGGCAAGGCCGAGCTCGGCCAAGGCATCAAGACCGCGCTGCTGCAACTGGCGGCCGAGGAACTGGTGGTCGCGCCCGGCCGCATCACCGTGATCAGCGCCGACACCGCGCTGACGCCCGACGAGGGCTACACCGCCGGCAGCCATTCGATGCAGGACTGCGGCACTGCGTTGCGCTACGCGGCGGCCGAGGTGCGTGCGATCCTGCTCGGCCTCGCCGCCGCGCGGTGGGCGGTCGGCGCCGACAGCTTGCGCATCGCCGACGGCGTGATCAGCGCGCCGGATGGACGGCGGGTCGGCTATGGCGAGCTGGTCAAGGGCCAGGAATTGCACCGGCAAGCCACGCCGGATGCGGTCCTGCATACGCCTGGCCAATACCAGCTGATCGGCAAGCCCTTGGCGCGCATCGACATTCCCGCCAAGGTGGCCGGCGGCGCCGCCTATGTGCATGACTTGCGGCCGGCCGGCATGGTGCACGCGCGCGTGGTGCGTCCGCCCAGTCCCGGCGCTGCGTTGCGCGCACTCGACAGCACTGGCGCCGAGCGCATGCCGGGCGTCTTGAAAGTCGTGCGCGACGGCCGCTTCATCGCGGTGCTCGCGCAGCGCGAATACCAGGCGGTGCGCGCCGCCGCCGTGCTGGGCGCGGCCGCCAGTTGGGACGAGCGGCCGACCCTGCCGGCGCAAGCCGAGCTGTACCAGTCGCTGACCGCGGCGCCCTCGCAACCCACCACGATACTCGAGCAAGGCGTGCCCGGCGCCGCTGGTCGCACGCTGGAGGCGCAGTACCGGCGTCCGTTCCTGCTGCATGGATCGATCGGGCCATCGTGCGCGGTCGCGCTGCTGGCCGAGGGCACATATACGGTGTGGACCCACAGCCAGGGCGTATTCCCGCTGCGCACCGCGCTGGCCGAACTGCTGGGCGTGGACCCGGCGCAGGTGCGCTGCATCCACGCGGAAGGCGCCGGCTGCTACGGCCACAACGGCGCCGACGACGTCGCGGCCGACGCCGCCTTGCTGGCGCGGGCCTGGCCCGGCCATCCGGTGCGGGTGCAATGGATGCGCGAAGACGAGCACGCCTGGGAACCCTGCGGCCCGCCGATGCTCGCCAGCGCCAAGGCCACGCTGGACGCGGACGGCAAGATCGCCGACTGGCAGTACGAGGTCTGGAGCCCGCCCCACAATGCGCGGCCCGGCAAGGCCGGCAATCTGCTGGCGGCGACCCATCTGGCCACGCCGTTCACGCCGCCGCCCGCCAAGCCGATCCCGCAACCGGAGGGCGGCGGCGACCGCAACGCCATCCCGCTGTATAGCCTGCCGAACGCGCGCGTGGTCCACCATTTCCTGCCGGCCGCGGCGTTGCGCACCTCGGCCCTGCGCTCGCTGGGCGCTTACCACAACATCTTCGCGATCGAAAGCTTCATGGACGAATTGGCGCACGCGGCCGCGGCCGATCCGGTCGCCTTCCGCCTCAAGCACATGCAGGACCAGCGGGCGCTCGACGTGATGCGGCTGGCGGCGTCGCGCTTCGGCTGGGATGCCTACCGGCGCCAGCCGCGGCGCGGGCGCGGCTTCGCCTTCGCGCGCTACAAGAACCTCGGCGCCTACGCCGCCTGCGCGCTGGAAGTCGAGGTGGCGCGCGACACCGGCCTGCTGCGCATCACGCGCGCGGTGGCCGCCGTCGACAGCGGCGAGATCGTCAACCTCGACGGCATCCGCAACCAGATGGAAGGCGGACTGGTCCAGGCTTGCAGCTGGACCTTGTGCGAACAGGCGCAGTTCGACACCGTGCGCGTGACCAGCCGCGACTGGGCCGCGTATCCGATCCTGCGCTTTCCGCAGGCGCCGGAACGGGTCGAGGTGCATGTGATCGAGCGTCCGGGCCACCCCTTCCTGGGTACCGGCGAAGCGGCCCAGGGGCCGACCGCGGCGGCGATCGCCAACGCGCTGGCCGACGCCACCGGCGTGCGCCTGCGCGAGCTGCCGTTCGATCGCGCGCGGGTGCACGCGGCGCTGGAGATCCATCGCTAGCGGGATTTGACGGACCCTACCGAGGCATGCAAGTCCGGGCCTTGTCACCTGTCAACGTCGATGTCGGCTCGCTCTGTAACATCAATTCCGGTCATCACGGCTAAGCGGGTCACGCATGCTCACGCGCGTTTGCATCACTGTCGACACGGAATTTAGCATCGCGGGTGCGTTTGACGACCCGCGCCGGGCTCCCGTGGCGGAACCGATTGTGTGGTGTAACGCCGGCGGCAAGTCGCAGGGCTTGGGCTTCATGTTGGACTGTTTTGAGCGCTTCCATACGACCGCCACCTTTTTTGTCGAGGCCTTGCATCGCGCCTACTTCAGCGCGGACCCCATGCGTCCGATCGCGCGCCGGATCGCCGCGCGCGGCCATGAGGTGCAACTGCACGCGCATCCCTGCTGGACCGTGTTCGATGACCCGGACTGGCGCCGTCGGGTACGGGCCCATCCGGACCAGGATGATTTCTTCGGTCGCGCCGAGGACGACTCCGTCGCCTTGATCCGGCGTGGCCTCGCGGTCTTCGACGATTGGGGTCTGCCGCAGCCCGAAGTGTTTCGAAGCGGTAACTTACAACATGACGACGTGCTATATCGGGCGCTGGCCAGGGCCCAGGTGCCCTACAGCTCGAATGTCGGCCTGTCGCTCTTCGATTCCGGCGACCCGCGTTACGCCTTGTACGCTGGGTGCCACACGCGCCACGGGGTGGTCGAGTTTCCTGTGCTGACCTACCGCGACTGGCACCTTGCCGGCCATTCGCATTTGAAGTCCCTGACGATCGCTGGCGCCAGTTTCCTGGAAACCCGCAGCTTGCTCGAACGAGCGCATCAGGCGCACATGCCCTTGGTGGTGATCCTGACCCATCCGTTCGAGTATGTGCAAAGCTGCCATTTGGACTTCGGCCACGCGCGACGCCACGCACTCAACCAACAGCGCTTGCGCGATTTGTGCGGTTTTCTGGACGCGAACCGCAGCCGTTTCCTTGGCACCGGGCTGGCCGAAGCGGCCGGCCAACCGTCGAGCGTCCGCGCGCCCCACAATCCGGTCCTGGATGGCAAGCTGTGGCATAGCGTATGCCGCATGGCGGCACAAGCGGCCTATGACCGTTTTGGCCACTGGGAATTGGCGCGCGACGCGCGACGCGCCCAACGAGGCCGGCCTTAAACCGGCGTTCGCGCTTGACGTGGCATTCGCCACAGGCTGTCCTCCGGCGGCAGTCCTGCGCCCGAGCAGCTGACCCTCCACCACCACATCACGGCCGGCTCGCTATTCCAGTCTCGCGGCAGCCGGCTGCTCCGCCGGTTTGCCCAGGGGCACCGCCGCTTCGGCGCGGAAATCAAGGTCTTTTTTTTGCCGTGCCTGTCACACCACAGTAGTATTTTGGCACTATATTTGATCGTAGGAAAATGCTAAAATTGCAGGCCTCAGTGGCGTTCGGAAACATTACAATCTTGTTTTCCTGAAATCCATGAAGCGTGACAATGTGTGCATATTTGCTCACGCTAATTGCGTATAGTGGTGAATTTTTTTGCAGCCCGGCGCGGCGCACCCAGACCCCTCACTGTGAGCGGTTCAGGTCACCCCTCATCTGACTGCGCGACATCGTACTTCCGGGGCGCCGGTATCGCGCCCGATGCAGGCTTTACATTACTTTACGTAATCTGTTGTTTCTTTTAAACAAATTTAATTGCCTTAAGTTGAGCCTTAGAAGTTTCTGTGATATATTGAATGTTAGCATAATAGCAAAAATTAATTCTGAAACGGAACCCGATAATGAAATCAGATGATGTCGTTGCAGTCGTAGGTCTTGGATATGTCGGTCTGCCCCTGGCGGTCGAGTTCGGAAAGAAACGGACGACGATCGGTTTCGACCTGTCCACCAGCAAGATTGAAAGCTACAAGCAATTCATCGACCCGACCGGCGAACTGTCGACCGAGGACCTGAAGGCTGCGCGCCATCTCGCGGTCAGCGCCGATCCGGCCGCGCTGGCGGGCGCCGACTACATCGTGGTCGCCGTGCCGACCCCGGTCGACGAAGCCCACAACCCGGACTTCACCCCGCTGGCCGGCGCCAGCAAGACCGTTGGCCTGCACATGAAGAAGGGCGCCATCGTCGTCTTCGAGTCCACCGTCTACCCCGGCGCCACCGAAG
>DASRXO010000052.1:0-6267 GCA_035654095.1 Telluria sp. | reverse complement strand
GCAAGCAGCGCGGCGCCACCGAGGCCCAGAGCGCGCAGCCGGCCGAGGAGAGCGAGAACGACCGCGCGACCCGGATCGCGCAGGCCAACATCGCGGCCGCCAACGGCAAGAGCCGCGGCGACGACCAGAACGACACCGGCGGCGTGTTCAGCCTTTCGAACAAGACCTTCCACAGCGCCGACCTGAAGTTCCGCGGCTGGAATACGAATTTCAAGCGTCGCTGGCTGACGCAGCTGACCGTCGAGCAGGGCGCGGAGCTGGACGTCGAGACCGCGGTGGTCAAGAAGATGATCGAGCTGATCCGCAAGGAAAAGCCCGGCGACTTCGAGTGGGAATCGCAGCGCCTCGGGCGGGTGGTGAAGATGAGCGCGCGGCCCGAAGATTCGGCCGAGCTGCAAGCCTTCTTGTTCAAGGAAATGTTCCCGGAATATAGGCCGCCGGGCCGGCAAGCGTCGCGGCCTTAGATTAGCGCGCCGCGAGCAGGCGCGCCACGTCGCGCGCGAAGTAGGTCAGCACGGCGTCGGCGCCGGCGCGCTTGAATGCCATCATCGTCTCCAGCATCACCTTGTCGTGATCGAGCCAGCCGTTGTGCGCGGCCGCTTTCAGCATCGCGTACTCGCCGCTGACCTGGTAGGCGAAGGTCGGCACCTTGAATGCGTCCTTCACGCGGCGCACGATGTCGAGGTAGGGCATGCCCGGCTTGACCATCACCATGTCGGCGCCTTCGGCCAGGTCGAGCGCCACTTCGCGCAGCGCCTCGTCGCTGTTGGCCGGGTCCATCTGGTAAGTCGCCTTGTCGCTGGTGCCGAGGTTGGCGGCCGAGCCCACGGCGTCGCGGAACGGACCGTAGAACGCCGACGCGTACTTGGCCGAGTAGGCCATGATGCGGGTGTGGATCAAGCCGTTCGCTTCGAGCGCGGCGCGGATCGCGCCGATGCGCCCGTCCATCATGTCGGACGGTGCCACCACGTCGACCCCGGCCTCGGCCTGGGTCAGCGCCTGGCGCACCAGCATGTCCAGTGTCTCGTCATTGAGCACATAGCCGTTGGCATCGATCAGGCCGTCCTGGCCGTGGCTGGTGAACGGGTCGAGCGCGACGTCGGTCAGGATCCCGAGCTGCGGGAAGCGCTGCTTGAGTGCGCGCACCGCGCGCGGCACCAGGCCTTCGGGATTGGTCGCTTCGACCCCGTCCGGCGTCTTGAGCGTGGCGTCGATCACCGGGAACAGCGCCAGCACCGGAATGCCGAGCGCCACGCACTCCTCGGCCACGCCCAGCAGCAGGTCGAGCGAGAGCCGCTCGACGCCGGGCATCGAGGCCACCGGCTGGCGCTGCTTGACGCCGTCGAGGATGAACACCGGGTAGATCAGGTCGGCCGGCGTCAGCGTGTTCTCGCGCATCAGGGCGCGCGAGAACGGGTCGCGCCGCATGCGGCGCATGCGGATCGCAGGGTAGTGGGCAGCAGTGCTCATGGTGGTCCAGTGAAAAATTAATCGTCGCCGTCGACCGGGTCGACCAGCACCGCGTGCGGGTCGGCCGGGACGTCGGTCAGGCCCAGCAGTTCGATGATCTTGTCGTTCGCTTGCTCGATCCCGACCCGCTTGAGGGCCGAGAACAGCTGGACCGTGAACGGGAAGCCTGCGCCGTCCTCGTCCACATAGCTGTCGAGCATCATCTTCGCCTGGCGCAGCGCATTGGTCGATTCGTTGCGGTTGAGCTTGTCGGCCTTGGTCAAGATGCAGTGGATCGGCTTGCCGGTGGGGGCGAACCATTCGAGCATCTGGAGGTCGAGTTCGGTGAACGGGCGGCGCGAATCCATGATCAGCACCAGCGCGGCCAGCTGCTCGCGGCGCTGCACGTAATCGCCCAGCAGCTTTTGCCAGTGCAGCTTGGCCGAGCCCGACACTTCGGCATACCCGTAGCCGGGCAGGTCGACCAGCAGCGCTTCGATCTCCTCGACGATGGTCGCGTCTTTACGGTGCTGGCCGACGTGCGCGCCGCCGATCGAAAAGTAATTGATGTGCTGGGTGCGGCCCGGGGTCTTGGAGGCGAACGCCAGACCCTTCTGGTTGGTCAGGATGTTGATGGCGGTCGATTTGCCGGCGTTGGAACGGCCGGCGAACGCGATTTCGGGCGCGACGGTCGCGGGCAAATCGCGCAATTGGTTGACGGTCGTGAAGAAACGGGCTTGCCAGAGTTTGGACATGGAGTAGGCAGAAATTGCAACAAAAGGGGGCGATAAGGCCAGAAAGCTATTGTACAATAAGGGGTTATGATTGTTGCGAAGATCGGCTGCGGCATCCCCCTCTTCATATAAAACTAATTTTTGACTCGTCTCAGGGTGGTTGAATGAATCGTGTGTCTCTCTCGTTTGTGAAATCCTTGTTGGTGACTATCCTTGCGGTATCCGGCCTGGCGTCAGCCGCCGAAGAACACGCCGCCGCCCCTGTCAAAGCCGATCCCGCCAAAGGCGGCACCCTGTTCGACAGCGGCGACACCGCCCGCAGCCTGCCCGCCTGCGTATCCTGCCACGGCGCGGCCGGCAATTCGACCATCGCCGCCAATCCCAAGCTGGCCGGCCAGATCGAAGCCTACGTCTACAAGCAACTGGTCGATTTCACGACGCCGAACCGCAACCAGCCGGTGATGACCACCTACGCCAAGCTGCTGTCGGACGATGAAAAGAAAAACATCGCCGCCTACCTCGCGACCCAGCAGCAAAAGCCGGGCGCCGCCAAGAGCAAGGACACGCTCGAGCTGGGCCGCAAGATTTACCGCGGCGGCATCGCCGACAAGGGCGTCGCCGCCTGCGCCAGCTGCCATGGCGCGGCCGGCGCCGGCATGCCGGTCCAGTATCCGCGCCTGGCCGGCCAGCAGCAGGACTACACCTTGGCCCAGCTGACCGCCTTCAAGGGCGGCGCGCGCAAGAATAGCCCGCAGATGGGGGCGCTGGCCAAGCGCATGTCGGACGAAGAAATGAAAGCCGTCGCCGATTACATCGCGGGCTTGAAGTAAGGCGCCGCGGCAGACGCCGCCGGCAGTACATCGAAAAGGGCGGCGGCGCGAGCGGGCTGCCCTTTTTGTTGGTATCCTCGCGCGTCGGGACTAGGATTTGGACAGTATGAACACCACCGGAATTGAACTGAAAACCCAGCGCCGCACCCTCGCCGAGATCGTCGAGCTGGTGTCGTCGATGCGTTTTTCGATCAGCCTGCTGACCGTCATCGCGATCGCCGCCATGATCGGCACCGTGATGAAGCAGAACGAAGCGATGCCGAACTATGTGAACCAGTTCGGGCCGTTCTGGTTCGCGGTGTTCGACAAGATGGGCCTGTATGCGGTGTACTCGGCCTGGTGGTTCTTGCTGATCCTGGGCTTCCTGATCCTGTCGACCTCGCTGTGCATCACCCGCAATGCGCCCAAGATGATCAAGGACATGCGCAGCTGGCGCCTGAACGTGCGCGAAGTCTCGCTGCGCAATTTCCACCACAAGGCCGAGTGGGTCGCGCCGCTGGGGCGCGCCGCGCTGGCCCGGCAGACCGCGCAGCGGCTGGCCGACGCCGGCTATGCGGCCAAGATCGTCGACAAGGACAAGGGCACCCTGGTGGCGGCCAAGAAGGGCGCGGCCAACAAGCTCGGCTACATCTTCGCGCACAGCGCCATCATCATCATCCTGCTCGGCGGCATGCTCGATTCCGACTTGCCGATCCGCTTCCAGCAGTGGTTCCTGGGCAAGACGCCGTTCGCCGGCAGCGGCGTGATCGCCGCGATCGCGCCCCAGCACCGGCTCGGCCTGGGCAACCCCACCTTCCGCGGCAACACCATGATTCCCGAGGGCGGCAGCAGCGACGTCACGATCATCCCGCAAGCCTCGGGCGTGCTGGTGCAGGACTTGCCGTTCACCATACAGCTGAACAAATTCATCATCGATTTCTACAGCACCGGCATGCCCAAGCTGTTCGCCAGCGAAGTGCTGATCCGCGACCATGAGAGCGGCAAGACCTTCCCGGCCACGATCAAGGTCAACGAACCGCTGATCTACCGCGGCGTGGCGGTCTACCAGTCGAGCTTCGAGGACGGCGGCAGCAAGCTCAAGCTGACCGGCTTTCCGATGGCCGGCAGCGACACCAAGCCGTTCCAGATCGGCGGCGAAGTCGGCGCCGCCACCGACCTGAAGCGCGGCGCCGAGAGCTATTCGGTCGAATGGTCGGGCTTCCGTCCATTCAACGTCGAGAACGTCGGCAGCGGCCAGGATGCGCGCGCGGTGACCAAAGGCGAGTCGTTCAACCAACAGTTCGCGGCCAGCCTCGACAAGCACACCGGCTCGGCGGCCAAGAACGCCAACAACAAGGACCTCAAGAACGTCGGCCCCAGCGTGCAGTACAAGCTGCGCGACAAGACCGGCCAGGCGCGCGAGTTCCAGAACTACATGCAGCCGGTGACCATCGACGGCAGCCAGGTGTTTCTGGCCGGCGTGCGCGCCACGCTCGACGGCCCGTTCAGCTACCTGCGGATCCCGGCCGACGACGAGCACAGCGTGCGCGACTGGATGCGCCTGCGCGCGGCGCTGGCCGACCCGCTGTTGCGTCAGCTCGCCGCCGCGCGCTATGCGCAGCGTGCGATGCCCAACTCCGCCACCGCCGACGCGCTGGCGCGCCAACTGCAGGAGTCGAGCGCCAAGACGCTGGCGATCTTCGCCGGCGACGGCCAGCAGGGCGGTTTCGTCGCGGTCTCGCAATTCCTCGCAAAGATCCCCAAGGCCGAGCAGGAAAAGGCCGCCACGATCTTCATGAAGATCCTCAACGGCGCCTTGTGGGAGCTGTGGCAGGCCGCACGCGAGAAGGACGGGCTGGCGCCGGCCAGCCCCGACGAGAACCACGCGCGCTTCCTGCAACTGTCCACCAACGCGCTCAACGACGCCTTCTTCTACGGCGCGCCGGTCTATCTGCAGCTCGACGAGTTCACCGAGGTCAAGGCCTCGGTGCTGCAGGTCACCCGCTCGCCGGGCAAGAAGGTGGTCTACTTCGGCTGCCTGTGCCTGGTGATCGGCGTGTTCGCGATGTTCTATATCCGCGAGCGCCGGGTCTGGGTCTGGCTGCGCGACGCCGACGACGGCCAGGGCGCGCACGCGCTGATGGCGATGAGCACCCAGCGCAAGACGCTCGACTTCGAACAGGAATTTAAGGCCTTGAAGGCAAAACTGCCGCAATCGGCGTAAGCTGTACGCCAGGAGAAAACAATGGAACTATCGCACACCCCTACTTACAGCCAGGCACCCGGCTACTTCAAGCGCCTCGGCGCGCTCGACTGGCTGTACGGCGCCTTGCTGCTGGCCGCGGCCCTGTTCGCGCTGAACCGCTACGGCGGCTATATGGACCCCTACGAAAAAGCCATCCTGCTGCTGGCCGCGCCGACCTTCGCGGCGCTCGGCTGGCACTGGAAGCCGGTGCGCTGGCTGATTCCGCTGGTGGCCCTGCTGGCGCTGTGGGCGATCGTCCTGTACGGCGGCCAGCTTGATTTGGCCAACAAGAAATTCCTCCTCAAATACATGCTGTCGAGCCAGTCCGCGATTTTGTGGATGAGCGCGATGTTCGTGTTCGCTACCGTGTTTTACTGGATCGGGCTGGTCGCGCGCTCCGACTTCGGTTCCTCGGTCGGCTCCAAGCTGTGCTGGGCGGCGGTGGTGCTCGGCTTCACCGGCATGATGGTGCGCTGGTACGAGTCCTACCTGATCGGCGCCGACGTCGGCCACATCCCGGTCTCCAACCTGTACGAGGTGTTCATCCTGTTCTCGATGCTCACCGCGCTGTTCTACCTGTACTACGAGCAACATTACGCGACGCGCCAGCTGGGGCCCTTCGTGCTGCTGGTGATTTCGGCCGCGGTCGGCTTCCTGCTCTGGTACACGGTCTCGCGCGACGCCGCCGACATCCAGCCGCTGGTGCCGGCGCTGCAGAGCTGGTGGATGAAGATCCACGTGCCGGCCATGTTTATCGGCTATAGCACCTTCGCGCTGTCGGCCATGGTCGGCTCGGCCTACCTGCTCAAGTCGCACGGCTACCTGGCCGACCGCCTGCCTGCGCTGGAGGTGCTGGACGACGTCATGTACAAGGCCATCTCGGTCGGCTTCGCGTTTTTTACGGTGGCGACCATCCTCGGCGCCTTCGTGATGCTGGTGGTCAGCGCGGCGGTCGGCTTCCTGCTCTGGTACACGGTGGTGCGCGAGGCGCAGGAGATCCAGCCGCTGGTGCCGGCGCTGCAGAGCTGGT
>DASRXO010000051.1:0-2051 GCA_035654095.1 Telluria sp. | reverse complement strand
GCCGAACTGGCCGCCCGCCATCTGACCCTCACTGCCATTTTACTCACCCACCACCATGCTGACCACATTGGTGGCGTGCCGCAATTGCTGGCCCACGCACAGGTGCCGGTGTTCGGCCCGCGCAACGACAAGATCGCCGCTGTCAGCGAGCGCCTGGCCGAAGGCGACCGGGTGCAAGTGCCGGGCCTGGAACTGGCGCTGCGCGTGCTCGACGTGCCGGGCCACACGGCCGGCCACATCGCCTACGTGCGCGAAACGCCGGGCGAGCACTGGCTGTTCTGCGGCGACACCCTGTTCGCCGGCGGCTGCGGCCGCCTGTTTGAAGGCACGCCGGCGCAGATGACCGAGTCGCTGGCCAAGCTGGCCGCGCTGCCGGACGACACCCAGGTGTTCTGCGCGCATGAATATACCCTGACCAACCTGCGTTTCGCCGATGCGGCCGAACCTGGCAACCGGCAGCTGGCGCGCCGCATCGAGGCCGAGGGCGCCAAACGCGCCGCCGGCATTCCCACGGTGCCGTCCACCATCGGCCTCGAAAAAGCCACCAATCCCTTCCTGCGCTACCGCGAACCGCGCGTGATCGAGCAACTGGTCGCGCAGCACCGGATCGCGTCCGGCGCCGGCCCAGTGGCCGCCTTCGCCGCCTTACGCGAGTGGAAAAATAATTTCTGAGCGGATGCGATGGCCGCCGCCCCGATCGTCACCCTCTACTTCGACCCGGTCAGCCCCTACGTCTGGCTGGCGGGCGGCGCGGTCGCGCGCATCGAGGCGGCCGGCGCCGAGGTGCAGTGGCAACCGGTGCTGTTCGCCGCGATGCTCAATGCGCACGGCCAGAAGGGGCCGGCCGAGATCGCCGCCAAGCGGCTCTACACCTTCCGCGACGTGATGCGCCAGGCCGCCGCCCAGGGCCTGGCCTTCGAAGGGCCGCCCGGCCATCCGTTCAACCCGCTGCCGGCGCTACGCATGTGCGCCGCGCTGACGCGCCAGGAGCAGCGCGGCCGCTTCGCGCGGGCCGTGCTGGCCGCGTGCTGGGAGCGCGGCGCGGACATCGCCGCGCGCGACACCCTGATCGGCCTCGCCGATGCCTGCGAGCTCGACGGCGCCACGCTGGCCGACGCGGCCCAGCAGCCCGCGCTCAAGGCACGCCTCGCGGCCGACACCGAACGGGCGATCGCGGACGGTGTGTTCGGGGTGCCGACTTTCCGCGTCGGCAAGGAGTTGTTCTGGGGCGGCGACCGCGTCGAGGCGCTGGAACGCCACCTCCAGGGCCAGCGTATCGACGAAGGCAAGCTGGCGGCTTTCCTGGCCCGCGCCCCGCTCGCCCAGCGTCAAGTTGGTTGACAGCTTACTATTTCCATTGAGATAAATTTATTTCTTTAAGGACACTTTCCTGATTTATACTTGGGAAATGTTCCGTCAATTTTTCCGCCGCACCGGGTTCCGGTTCCAGCTCACCGTCATCGTTTCGGCCGCCATCCTCGGCCTGGCGCTGTTCTCGTCGCTGGTCAATTCCTGGGGCGCGAGCACGCGCATGCGCGAGTACTACATCGAGCAGGGCCAGCGCCTGACCGAGAACCTGGCGCGCCAGAGCGCCGCCGCACTGCTCAATCAAACGCCGGCCGACGCCGACGAGGCGGCCACCACCACCCTCACCTTCCCCGACGTGCTCAGCGTGCGCCTGACCGACGCCAACCAGCGCGTGCTGCTGGCGCGCGTCAAGGCCGGTGCCGCCGCGCCGCGCGCGCCCGCCCCGCAGACCTCGACCGCGCCGGCCGCGATCGCGCACGAGGCCGAGGAAGCCTGGTATTTCAGCGCCCCGATCTTCGGCGGCGTGGCCGAACAGCCGCAGCTGCTCGGCCACGCCCACGTCGCGATCGGCAAGGCCTCGCTCGACCGCCTGACCCTGTCCCTGTTGATCGGCAACCTGCTGATCACGCTGTCGGTCGCCGCGATCCTGCTGGCCGGCGTGCGCCTGCTCACGCGCCACATGCTCAATCCGCTCAACGCGCTGTCGGCCCTGATGCGGCGCGCCGAAGCGGGCGGCTCGGGCA
>DASRXO010000050.1:0-3014 GCA_035654095.1 Telluria sp. | reverse complement strand
ACGCGCCAGCGCGGCGCGGATCTCGTTCAACTCCTCCTCGCACCGGCTGTCCGGACGCATCCGCCGCAAGGCGTGCAGCGCATCGCCCACGCGTCCCTTGCGCACCAGCCAGCGCGGGGACTCCGGCAGGAACAGCGTCCCCGCCAGGAACACCAGACCCGGATAGACCACCGCCAGGAACATCCCGCGCCACGCGTGATCGGCGGCGGCGATCACCTGGGTGGCGTCGGTACCGGCGGCGTCGATCGCCGTCTCGGCGGCGCTGGTGTAGTAGCTGCCCACCAGCGCCGCGAGCACGATCCCGACGGTCAGCATGAACTGGAATACCGCCGCGCCGCGGCCGCGGATGTCCGAGGGCAGGCATTCCGCCAGATAGAGCGGCGCCACCACCGCGATCATGCCGCCGCTGGCGCCCTGCAACAGCCGCCCGAACAGCAAGGGCAGGAAGGACTGCGACGCAAAAATGATCGCCACGCTGGCGACAAAAATCAGGCCGCTGCCGATCATCATGCGTTTGCGGCCCAGCCAGTCCGCCAGCAGGCCGGCCACCACCGATCCCACGATCGAGCCGGCCAGCACCGCGGCGACCACCGCCGACAGCGCGCGCTCGGACAGCTGGATCGAGCGGTTGAGGTAGGACAGCGCCGGGTCGATCACCCCGATGTCGACGCCATACAGCAGGCCGCCCAGGCCGCTGATCACCAGCAGGAACATGCCCATCGGCTTGCCGCCCGCTGCCGGCTTCATTTGCCGCCTCCCTGCGCCGGCCGGATCATGACGGCGTCGCCCACGGCGCGTTCGCCGGTGAGGTCGCTGGGCTGGTTGATCAGCCGTCCCGCCAGCACCATCGCGGTGGAGCCGCCGCCGTCGAGGTTGAGCGCGTCGCGCGCGCCGAGCGCCTTGAGCACCTGACGCAGTTCTTCGATCGTCAGGCCCACGCTGGTGTCGTGGCGGTGGCCGTCGACCGTGACCAGCAGCACCGTCCCGTCGTCCTTGATGCCGATCGCGGTGCGCGGATTGCGCCGGTTCACCCAGTCGTGCATGAGCAGGTCGTGCTTGGGGTCGTCGATCACGTGGATGCCCCATCCTTCGCTCACTTCCTCGCGCATTTCCTGGCCCGCCGCGAGCAGGGTCGGGCCGCCGTTGACGACATAGGCGCCGGCCGACAGCACGCCGGGGACGCGGCTCTCTTCCTTGAGCACGGCGGCCTGGTGGCGCGCGGCTTGGCGCTCGATGTCGGGCAGGCGCTCACTCACGCTGGTCACCGCCAGCGTCGCTTCGGTGGCCGCCGGCGTGGCGCCGGCGTCGAGGCGGCGCAGCATGCCGTCGGTGCCGATCGCGAAGCGGATGGCCGTGGCGCCGAACCGCGCGGTGGCGGGCGCGAACCCGCTGCCGGCCGGGAAGTAGACGACATCGTCGGCATAGCTGCAGGTATGGTCGTGCACCGGCTTCTCCTGCGGATCGCGGCCGCAATTGCGAACAATCCCGGGCTTGCGGTTGAGGCCATCGATGGTCGTGCGGCTGCCGTCCTGCCACTGCAGGTAGATCGCCATGTCGATACGGCGCAAGATGGTCGCGGCGCCCTGTTTCAGCAGCGCCGCCGGCCGGTCGTTGACCGCGCCGCTGTTGAGCTTACCATCGACGATCGAAATCCCGGACGGCTGTCCGGGGAAGCCGTCCTCGTCGCGCTCGACGAAGAAGCCGCCATTGACCGCCACGGCTGCGCCGGCGGCCTTGGACAGGCTGCTGGTTTGGCGGCGCAGGCCCGGCCCCTGCGGTCCGGCCGCCGCCAGCAGGGCGCCGCCGCTTCCCGGCCGCAGCGCCACCACGTCGATCATCCAGGGGCCGGAAGCGTTGGCATCGTCCTCGGAACTGTGGCGTGCATACAGCGGGCACTGCAAGGCCCTGGCGCGCGCTTCGGCCGCCTGTGCGGCGACCCGCGTGGGATAGTGCCCGCCGCTGAAGATGTCATAGCGCTGCTGCTCGCTGGCGCCCATATGGAAGGCGGCGCTGCTGGCCTTCAGGCCCAGCGTGTCGAAGCACTTGCGCACCTGCGCCGTGCCGGCGGGCGTGGTCACGACACCGCTCATCAACATCCAGGTCCCCGACTTGTCGGCCGCGCCGCGCCGCACGCGGTAGTGGTCGATGCCCGGCGCGATCGTCTCGCTGGTGACCGACTGCGGCAGCTTGGCGCGCCCCAGCGGCAGCGCGTCCGGCACCAGCGCAGGCTGCGCCCAGGCCAGCGTGCACATCAGGCTTAGCACGGGTACACCGGCGAGGAAGGGGGTGGTTCTACTCATCTGACATTCCTTGGAAATTCTGGCAATCAAAATGGAGCGGCCGGGGGCCGCATGCTGCGCCCCCGGCCGTTGCTGAGGCTGCTTACATCGCGTAGCGCAAGCCCGCCAGGATGCGGCGGTCGAGGTCGTACACGCCGAACGGATAGCGCGGGTCGCTCGACTTGTCGACGAACTGCGAGCGGGTGGCGTTAAGCACGTCGACCTGCAGCGTCAGGCGCTTGCTGAGCTTGTAGCTGGCGGTCAGGTCGACCTGGCCGTAGGCGTCGCGGAAACGCGGGATGCCGAAGTCGTCCGCGAACTGGGCCAGGTATTTGCCGCGCCACGCATACGAGGCACGGCCTTCGAACTTGCCGTCGTCGTAGTAGATCGAGGCGTTGTAGCTGTTCTTCGACAGGCCGGGCAAGCCGGCGCTGCGGACATCGCCCACTTGCGAGAAATTCGCCGAACTCTTGGTGTAGGAGTAGTTGAAGATCCCGCCCAGGTTTTGCATCCAGCCCGCCGGCAGGAAGGTGAAGCGCGACTGGATGATGAACTCGGCGCCGTTGATCTTGGCGCTCACGCCATTCACCGGCTGGGTGAAGGTGATCGGTCCGCTCACGATGACGCCGTCGGCCTGGCGCGGGAAGCTGCGGGTTTCGGTGAAGGTGGCCGTGTCGATGAAGCCGTCGATATCCTTGCGGAACACGGTCAGCCCGATCATGGCGGCCTTGTCCA
>DASRXO010000049.1:0-3118 GCA_035654095.1 Telluria sp. | reverse complement strand
GGTCGGTGGCTCAATCTGGCTTGACCTATTCTTGGCGGCCACCCTCAGCCAAGGATGGCTCATCTCACTTCAAATCAAAATGAACAAGCACCTGTTTGATATCAACGATGCGCAGCTCGCGGACGTTTCGGCTCACGTCATTCGCTTGGAGGAGATGGTGAGGGATCTGCGCAGGCGTCTATGTGATATCGACATGAAGTCTTGACGCACTTCGTCATGCGTCAATTTGTGCGTCAAGTCGGCCGGCGTTTGCGAAGTGACGAATGCGCACTTCGTCAAATCGTTCGTCAAAGCACCTCCGCAGCTGCGGACTTGGTGCGGACTTACCCTATGCGGACCCTCACAAGGGCGCTAACCACGGTACTAACCAAGCCCGCTAACCTGCGCCTGGTGGCTTCCGATGCCGCTCCGGCACCGCCTTTCCGTGGTAACCAGACTGGTAACCGATGCTTTGGTAACCGGCTTTTCCATGGATACCGGCCGTGCCCGGTGATTGCTTGCATGCCGCGCAGCAGGTCGACAGCCTGGGCCGCCAGCGGTACGATGTGGTCGTTCTTCATCTTCATCTTGCGGCCTGGGATGCGCCACTCGGCGCCGTCCAAGTCCACCTCGGCCCATTCCATTGATCGCAGTTCACCGGGGCGCTGGAAGACCATCGGCGCGAGCTTCAGCGCCGCGGTGGCGTAGGCATGGCCGGTGTAGGTGTAGATCGATCGCAGCAGCTCGGCCACCTGCCTCGGTTCGGTGATCGCCTCGTAGTGCGCCTCGGGCACGGTCGACAGCGCATCGCGCAAATCCGCTGTCACGTCACGCTCGGCCAGGTCGGCGGACACAGCGTACCGGAACACCTGGCCGCATAGCTGCTTGATCTTGTGGGCCGACTCGATGGCGCCGCGCGCCTCGATCTTCTGTAGGGCGACCAACACGTCGCGCGGCTTGATGGTCGAGATCGGCATTGCTCCGATCTCGGGGAAGATGTTCTTCTCCAGCCAGGAGGTGTTCTTCGCCTGCGTGCTCAAGGCGCGGTCGGCCGCTGTCTTGCGCAGCCATTCGCGCGCCAGCGCCTCGAAGGTGTGGGCGGCGGCAGCGGCCTTGGTCAGCTTCGCATCGCGCTTGGCCTGGCCGGGATCGACGTCGGCCGCCCGAAGTTGGCGCGCTGCCGCGCGGGCGGCGCGCGCCTGGGTGAGGCTCACCTCGGGATAGGTGCCGAACGAAAGGCGGCTCTCTTTTCCGGTGGCCTGCATGAATTTCATGCGCCAGAGTTTCGATCCGGCGGGCGTGACTTAAAGGTACAGGCCACCACCATCGGCGAGCTTGTACGGTTTGACCTTCGGCTTCGCATTTTTGACCTACATGTCGGTCAGCGGTGAGACGTTTCGGGGCATTTTAGGGGCATCCGCCTTGCAGCGTTTAGGGGCAATGCCCCCAAGAGTGCCCCTAAAAAACGTGGGTGTCAATGGGCAAACTTGGGCGTTCTGGGCACAAAAAGCCCCTAAGCGTCTGATTTTTTAGGGGCTTTTTGGCAAACTTGGGCAACCGTGGTCATGTCCTTGGTGCCGGGAACCGGAATCGAACCGGTACGCTGTCTCCAGCGCGGGATTTTGAGTCCCGTGCGTCTACCTATTCCGCCATCCCGGCAACGCGACCCGCATTATCGCTGATTTGACCTGTTCGGGCAACTCTTTCGCCCGGCGTACGACTGGCTGTGTCCGGCGGCATCGTTACGGCGTATGATCTCGCCTACCTGAGCTCCTACGCTGCCCGCCCCCGGGCCGGCCCGCACGATGAACAACAAGAAGATCCGCGAAATCATCCTTGGCAAACCGCTGGACCCGATGAAAACCGAGACCCGCCACTCGATGGCGCTGGTCGCCTTCCTGGCTTGGGTCGGTCTCGGCGCCGACGGTTTGTCTTCCTCGGCCTACGGTCCCGAAGAAACCTTCCGCGCGCTCGGCGTTCATACCCACCTCGGCCTGTACATGGCGATCGCCACCGCGGTCACCGTGTTCATCATCGCGCTCGCCTACAACCAGGTGATCGAGCTGTTCCCCACCGGCGGCGGCGGCTACCGCGTCGCGACCAAGCTGGTCGGTCCCTACATGGGCCTGGTGTCCGGCTGCGCGCTGATCCTCGATTACGTGCTGACCATCGCGATCTCGATCGCGTCCGGCGTCGATGCGCTGGCGTCGTTCCTGCCGCTCGGCTTCCAGCCCTACAAATTGTGGGCCGAGGCCTTCTTCATCGGCGCGCTGATCGTGATGAATTTGCGCGGCCTGAAGGAGGCGATCCAGGTCCTGCTGCCGATCTTCCTCGGCTTCGTCGCCACCCATCTGGTGCTGATCGTGTACGGCATCGTGGCGCACGCGGCCTACCTGCCGCAGATCGTGCCGAACACCATGGCCGATACCGCCGAACTGGCGCGCAGCATCGGCTGGACCGGGGTCGCCGGCATGCTGCTGCTGGCCTACTCGCAAGGCGGCGGCACCTACACCGGCCTCGAGGCGGTGTCGAACAACGTCAACCTGCTGGCCGAGCCGCGCGTGCGCACCGGCAAAGTGACGATGCTGTACATGGCGCTGTCGCTGGCCTTCACGGCCGGCGGCATCATCCTGCTGTACCTGCTGTGGGACGCCAAACCGGTGGCCGGCGAGACCCTCAATGCCTCGACCTTCAAGATGATCATCGCCAGCATGGGGCTGGGCGGTCCGATGCTCAACCAGGTGCTGCTGGTGCTGGCGCTGGCGTTCGAGGCGGGCCTGCTGTTCGCGGCCGCGAATACCGGCTTCCTCGGCGGGCCGTCGGTGCTGTCGAACATGGCGTCGGACTCGTGGGTGCCGCACAAATTCCGCTATCTGTCGACCCGGCTGGTGACCCAGAACGGGATCCTGGTGATGGGCATCGCGGCGCTCGCGATCCTGTTCTGGACCAAGGGCCAGGTCGCCTTGCTGGTGGTGCTGTATTCGGTTTCGGTGTTCCTGACCTTCGCCATTTCGCTGTTCGGCCTGTGCCTGTACTGGTGGCATAACCGCCACGAACCCCGCTGGCTGCGCCGCTTCCTGCTGTCGCTGGTGGGCTTCGTGATTTGCGCCGGCATCCTCGCGATCCTGCTGTACGAGCG
>DASRXO010000048.1:0-3879 GCA_035654095.1 Telluria sp. | reverse complement strand
ACGGCGCCGGCAAGACCACGCTGCTGCGCCTCGCCGCCGGCCTGATGACGCCGACCGCGGGCACGCTGTACGTGTTGGGGATCGACGCCGCGGCCGATCCGCAAGCGGTGCAGGACCGCATCAGCTACATGCCGCAGCGCTTCGGCCTGTACGAAGACCTCAGCGTGCAGGAGAACCTCGACCTGTACGACGACCTGCACGGCGTGCCGCGCGACGTGCGCCGCCGGCGCTATGCGCGCCTGATGGAGATGACCGACCTTGGGCAGTTCACCACGCGCCTCGCGGGCCAGCTTTCGGGCGGCATGAAGCAGAAGCTGGGCCTGGCCTGCACGCTGGTGCGCTCGCCCGAACTGCTGCTGCTCGACGAGCCCACGGTCGGCGTCGATCCGCTCTCGCGCCGCGAGCTGTGGCAGATCGTGCAGCAGCTGGTGGACGACGAGCACCTGACCGTCATCGTCAGCACCGCCTACCTCGACGAGGCCGAGCGCTGTGCCCAGGTGTATGTGCTGCACGGCGGCCGCCTGTTGGCCGAAGGCGCGCCCGCCGCGATCCGCGCGCATGCGGATGGCCTGTGCTTCGCCGCGACGCCGCCGCCCGGCATGCCGGCGCGCGCCTTGCAGGCGCGCCTGATCGATGCGCCGCAGACCATCATCGACGCGGTGCCGCGCAACGACCGTGTCCACTTCATCCAGCGGCCCGGCGCCGCGCCGGACGTCATCGCCGACCTGCTCGGCGGCGCCACCGCCACGCCGGCCGCGGCGCAGCTTGAAGATGGTTTCATGGCCCTGCTGCGCGCGCAGCGGGCGACCGCCGCGCCGACGCCTGTTCCCGTCTCGCCGCCGGCAGCCGCGGGCGCTGCGACCGGCGCGTCCGCCGAAGACGTCATCGAAGTGCGCGACCTGGTGCGCAAGTTCGGCGACTTCACGGCTGTCGCCAGCACCAGCTTCAGCGTGCGGCGCGGCGAGATCTTCGGGCTGCTGGGACCGAACGGCGCCGGCAAGACCACCACCTTCCGCATGCTGTGCGGCCTGCTGCCCGCCACCAGCGGCTTCCTGCAAGTGGCCGGCGTGAACCTGCGCCACGCGCGCGCCGAAGCGCGTCGCAAGATCGGCTACGTCGCGCAAAAATTCTCCTTGTACGGCAACCTGACGGTGCTCGAAAACCTCGAATTCTTCGGCGCCGCCTACGGCCTGTACGGCCAGCGCCTGCGCGCCCGGATCCAGACCGTGCTCGCCCAGTTCGAGCTGCGCGGCCACGAGCACGAGGCCAGCGGCCAGCTGCCCGGCGGCTTCCGGCAGCGCCTCGCGATGGCCGCCGGCCTGCTGCACGAGCCCGAAATCCTGTTCCTCGACGAGCCGACCAGCGGCGCCGATCCGCTCGCGCGGCGCGAGTTCTGGCGCCGCATCACCGCGCTGGCGGCGGCCGGCGTCACGGTCGTCATCACCACCCACTTCATGGAAGAAGCCGAGTACTGCGACCGCGTCGTGATCCAGGACGCCGGCAAGGTGCTGGCGCTCGGCACCCCGCGCGAGGTGCGCGCGCTGGCCGGCGACCCCGAGCGGCTGGACATGGAGCAGGCCTTCATCGGCATCGTCGAACGCAGCCGCGGAGCGCCGTCATGAGCGGCTTCGCCTTGCGCCTCTTCGCGCTCATCCGCAAGGAATTCCGCCAGCTGCTGCGCGACAGCAGCAACCTCGCGATCGGCATCCTGCTGCCGATCGTCCTGATCCTGATCTTCGGCTACGGCCTGTCGCTCGACGTCAAGCACGCGCCGGTCGCGGTGGTGATGGAAGACGCCTCGCCGGCCGCGATGGAAGCGGTGGCCGGGCTCCAGCTCTCGCCCTTCATCGCGCCCGTCATGCTCGGCTCGATGCACGAGGCCGAGCAGCTGATGCGCGAACGCCGGGTCGACGGCGTGGTGCGCCTGCCGGCCGATTTTTCGCGCCGGCTGGCGGCCGGCGACGCCCACGTCCAACTGCTGGTGCACGGCGCCGACGCCGCGCGCGCGAGCAGCATCCTCAGTTACGCCAGCGGCGCCCTGAACCAGTGGGCCGCGCGCCAGGCCGACCGCGCCGGCCAACCGGGCGCGTCGTCGATCGGCACGGTGACGGTCGAACAGCGCATCTGGTACAACGCCGCCAACACCAGCACCTGGTACCTGGTGCCCGGCCTGATCGTGCTGATCATGACGCTGGTCGGCGCCTTCCTCACCGCGCTGGTCATGGCGCGCGAATGGGAGCGCGGCACGCTCGAAGCGCTGTTCGTGACGCCGGTGCGGCCGGCCGAAATCCTGCTCGCCAAGATCATCCCCTACTTCACGGTCGGCATGGGCGGGCTGGTGCTCTGCCTGCTGGCGGCGCGCTTCCTGTTCGCGGTGCCGATGCTCGGATCGCTGCCGCTGATCGTGTTCGCCTCCATGCTCTACCTGCTGGTGGCGGTCGGCATCGGGCTGGTGATTTCGTCGGTCACGCGCAACCAGTTCCTGGCCAGCCAGGTGGCGCTGATCAGCAGCTTCATGCCGTCGCTGATGCTGTCCGGCTTCCTGTTCGACCTGCGCAATGTGCCGACCGCGATCCGGGTGATCGGCCAGGTGCTGCCGGCGACCTACTTCATGGAGCTGATCCGCTCCCTGTTCCTGGCCGGCGACGTCTGGCCGCTGGTGCTGCGCAACTGCGCGATCCTGGCCGCGTACGCGCTGGCCCTGATGGCGCTGGCGCGCATCGTCACCCGCAAACGGCTGGACTGAGGCGACCATGAACCAGGCCCTTGGCGCCGTCCTGCGCCGCATCGTCAACCTGTGCCGCAAGGAGTTCCTCAGCGTGCTGAAGGACCCGGCCACACGCGCCATCCTGTTCGTGCCGGCGCTGGTCCAGAGCATGCTGTTCGGGTATGCGGCGACCTATGACTTGAGCAATGTGCCGTATGCGGTGCTGGACCAGAGCCGCAGCGGCGCCTCGGCCGAACTGCTCGCCAAGCTTGACGGCACCGGCGTGTTCCACCGCGTCGCCACGCTGCGCGCGCAGTCCGGGATCGCGCCCGTGATCGACACCGGGAAGGCGCTGCTGGTGATCCAGCTCGGGCCGCGTTTCGAGCAGCAGCTCGAGGCCGGGCAGGCCGCGCCGCTGCAGCTGATCCTCGACGGCCGCAATTCGACCACCGCGGGCGCGGCCTCCGGTTACGTGGGCGCGGTGGTGGCCGACTACAACCGGCAATGGCGCGAACGGCATGGCGGACGTCCGGCCGCGCTGACGATAGCCTCGCGCGCCTGGTTCAACCCGAATCTGGAGACGCGCTGGAACCTCATCCCCGGCATGATCGCCGCGCTCAGCATGCTGCAAACGCTGTTACTGAGCGCGCTGTCGGTGGCGCGCGAACGCGAGCAAGGCACCTTCGACCAGTTGCTGGTGACGCCCATGTCGCCGCTCGAGATCATGATCGGCAAGGCGCTGCCGCCGGTGCTCATCGGGCTGGCGCAATCGAGCCTGGTGCTGCTGGTGGCGCTGTTCTGGTTCCGGATCCCGATGGCCGGCTCGGTGTTCACGCTGTATGCGGGGCTGGCGCTGTTCACCACCGCCTGCGTCGGCATCGGGCTGTCGATATCGGCGCTGTCGGCGAATATGCAGCAGGCCATGCTGTACACCTTCGTACTGATCATGCCGCTGATGCTGCTGTCCGGGCTGACCACTCCGGTGCGCAATATGCCGCAGGTGCTGCAGGCGGCCACCATGGTCAATCCGCTGCGCTTCGCCATCGACCTGGTGCAGCGCGTTTATCTCGAAGGCGTGGGCCTGGGGACGGTCGCGTTCGACCTGCTGCCGCTGGTGCTCATCGCCGCCGCCACGCTGCCGCTGGCCGCGTGGCTGTTCCGCAATCGCCTGG
>DASRXO010000047.1:0-5561 GCA_035654095.1 Telluria sp. | reverse complement strand
TCGACAATTTGCTGGCGCACTTCGAGGGCCGTCCGCTGCCCACCCCGGTTTCTTACTAGGCCGATCCGTAATACACGTCGATGCCGTTCCGCAACGTGGGGTCACATCTGACATTCGTACATTTCTGAAAAAAAATGTACGAAAGTCAGATGTGACCCCACGCCCGTAATCGCCGGCATTCGACAATTGTCCTGGTCGATACGCAGAGCGCGGCGGCACCGGCGCAGGGCGAAAAAATGCCCTGCTAACACTTGGGGTCACATCTGACATTCGTACATTTTCTCCGCGAAATGTACGAATGTCAGATGTGACCCCATATTGCGGGCAAAAAAAATGGGGCGCGCAGAGGCTCAGCAACGGGGCTTGCGTGGGAGTGTTCATGCCGCACATCCGGCACCGATCAGGCCGGTCGTCTAGCCGCCCGCTACGCTCCACAGGCGCCGCGCTTCTTCGGCGATGATGTCGGGGAATTCCTCCTGGAAGAACAGCTTCCCTTCCGGCACCTGGCGTATGCCTTGCGAACGCGGAAACGTGCGGTCCAGGTAGTCGGCGTCGGCCAGCGCGAAGAGGGTGTCGCTGGTCCCCCACACGATCCTGACCGGAACCGCACTGCGCTTGAGCGCGGCCTCGATGCCGGCCAGCGGATTCGGCTCCAGCGCGAGGTGAAACGCATGGTACTGCGCCCGACGCAAGGGCGAACTCGCCAGCGGCTTGACGTAGTACTCGATCGTCTCGTCGGCGAAGCGCGCCGGGTCGTGATACACGGCCGCGCCGAAGGTCGCGCGCGCCAGCGCTTTGTCGGGCAGCCATGCGGCGGTGGCGTCCGCGAGCGTGCCGGCGCGCGCCATCGCGATCGCTGGCCAGCCACATGGCGCGCTGCAGGCGCCGCGTGCTGGGGCTCAGCCCCTCGCAACTGCGCGCTTAGGGCCCTGCTGGCGTCGCGAACCTAGTTCAGCGTCACCGTCTGCGTGCCCACCGTCACCGTGCGGGTCGCGCCGCTGGGGGCGATCTTGACCACCGGCCGCTTGCAGCCGACGTCGAGCAGCATCAGGAACTCGGCCGGCGCGCCGCCGCTGGCGTTCAACACGAAGGCGCCATGCGCTTCCACCGTGCCCGGCTTGGGCGCCGCGCCGACCCGCGTCTGGTAGACGCCCGCACCGAGCGAGCGGACGCAGACCGACTGGCTGTTGATCGCGATTTTCACGGCGCTGCTGCTCTCGGCCGTGATCGCGGTCGGCGCGTGCAGGTTGAACTCGTAGCTGTGCGCCGCATTGGCCGACAGCTTGTCGCGCACCAGGAACGCGTTCTGGCTATGCAGGTACCAGACCTGGCGCTTGGCCAGCGTCAGCACGCCGCCGTAGGACGGGGTGGCGTCGCCTTCCGCGTAGTCGTAGCTCGGCTGGGCCGAGAAGCCGACGATGCGGCCGTTGCGCTCGAGCTGCTCGCGGTAGCCGTCCACCAATTGCCCCTTGCCGCCGTCGAAAGTGATCGCGTTCTGCGACTTGGTCTGGTGGTACCAGTCGGTCCAGTAGGGCGAGCCGTACCAGTCGTACCAGCCGGCCTTGATCAGCAGCGGTTGGCCGGCCACCGACAGCAGGATCGCATTCTGGTCGCCGTGGCTGTGGCTGAACGAGCCGTAGGGGCTGGACTTGAAGTAGAACGAGGTGCGTCCCGGCGAGTTGATATCGCTGTGCATGGCGGTCCAGCCGATGCTCGGGTAGTAGGCCGAACTGGCCGGCGCCGATTGGACGGTGGTGGCTTGCACCGGCATCGGGTAGGGCGCCTGCAGCAGGGTCAGCGTGTCTTCGGTGCCGCCCAGGTGGCTCACATACCAGGCCGCGCGCGGCGATACCATGCGCGAGGCGAAGGCGTGGAATACGCGGGTATCGGGCGCGGTGTCCGAACCGTCGCCGAACACGTGCTTGGTGGAACCCGGCGGCGTGAACTGGGTGGCGAAGTCGAGGAAGCCGAGCGACCAGGGCTTGGCGTAGAAATTCACGCCGGTCGCTTGCGACAGCGGATCCCACAGGGCGACCAGGTAGCCGGCCGTGTACTCGGCGTAGGCGGTGCCGTTGGCATAGCCGCCCTCCGGTCCGCTCCATGGCGACGGGCTGTTGGCGTAGGCGCGGAACGAGAAGTCGAACCATTTCTGCGCATCCGCGACGTCGCCCAGCGACAGGCTCGAGATCAGCACCAGGAACACCAGGCTGGTGTTGCCGTGCGAATCGAACGGATACTGGTCGAGGCGGCCGTCGTCGCCGGACAGGTCGGCGTAGATGTCGTTGGTGCGGGTGGTCACGTTGGCCAGCCAGCGCGCCTTGCGGCTGGCGTCGATGCTGCCGGCGAGGATGTCGACAGCCTTGACCAGCGACAGCGAGATCTGGCGCGTGGCCTGGTCCTGGTTGACGTAGCTGGTCGGTCCCTTGGGATTGAGCGCGGCCATCTGGTCGCCGCGCTTGAACGCTTCATTGAGGAAGAAGGGATCGCCCTTCAGGCGCCACATGATCGCCGCCGCCTCCAGTTGGCGGCTGGCCTCGTTGATGCGGTCGCGCACGTCGGTCTGCTGCGAGGCCATGGCCGCCGTCAACGGCGAGGTGATGCCCAGCGGCCAGCGCGTGTCGCTCAGGTTCGGCAACGCCGTGCTCTGCGAATGGATCTCGTTGCTCATGCGGCTGGTGTAGGGTTCGAATTGGGTCATCCGCGCCGCCGGCCATTTGCTCATCGGGACGAACGAGGGCGGCAGCGAGCGCGGTCGTGCCTTGGCGGTGATCCGGGTGCGCAGGGTGACATTGTCGGGCACCTCGAACACGGTCGAGCGGCCAGTGATCGAGAACGGCCGCAGCGTCGACCAGTCGCCATTGCTGGTGGAGCGCACGCGCCAGGTATAGTTTCCTTGCGGCATTGCCTTGGTCGGCAAGAACCAGTTGCGGTCGCTGTAGCCGCGGGTCGGCGTGGCCGAGCCCTGGGGATAGATTTCGATTTCATATTGTGCGGCCCCGCCCGGATAGCGGGCCCAGGTGAATCCCGGCGGATTCTGCGCCTGGATTTCGTAATTGGCAGGGCGGGCCTGGACGACCAGCGGATCGGTCGATTGCGCCCAGTCGGCGCGGGCGCTGCTACTGATGAGGGTGACAAGGGCGGCGGCCAGCGCCAGGAGAGGTTTTTTCATTCGCTCGGTAAGGGATTGAGTTAATCAAGCAGGTCCTTTCTTGTGAGTTTCTCGCCCGCACTACAACTCCGAACCATAACTTGCTGCGCGGCGATTCAGTTCCCATTTTTACAGCCTGTTTCATTTTCGGGCGCGCACGATTGACATGGCGCCGCCGTTTTATGTTAGACCGAACCTCAAGCGCCAGCTGGTGCGCTTCTTGCTCCGATTCCCATATGAAATTGTCCCAGCATGCCGCGCGTTCCTTGCGCATCGTCGTCGTCAATCCCGTCGTCAATGAAGGCGATGCGCCGGATGCCGCCCTGGCCGCCCAGTTCCAGCGCGGCAATGCCTTGCGCATCGGCCTGCTCGAATCGGGTTTCGACATCGTCGCCTCGCTGCCGGCAGACATCTTCCTGCCCGAGCGCATCGCCCAGCTGCAGCCGGACCTGATCATCATCGACGCCGAATCGGATGCGCGCGACGTGCTCGAGCATATTGTGATCGCCACCCGCGACGAGCGGCGCCCGATCGTGATGTTCACCGACGACGACAGCACCCCGAGCATGGACGCGGCGATGGCGGCCGGGGTGTCGGCGTATATCGTGGCGGGCTTGCAGCCCGAGCGCATCAAGCCGGTGCTGAACGTGGCGCTGGCGCGCTTCCGGCAAGAGCAAAAGCTGCTGGCCGAGCTGTCCGACACCCGCCACAAGCTGGCCGAGCGCAAGATCGTCGAGCGCGCCAAGGGCGTGCTGATGGCGCACCACAAGCTGTCGGAAGAGCAGGCCTACCAGAAGCTGCGCAGCATGGCGATGAACAAGAACCTGAAACTGGCGGAAATCGCCCAACGCATTTTGGACGTGGAGGACCTGCTGGGCTAAGCCCCGCGGGCCGCGATAAGGAACGGTATGGCACTTGCAGGATACAGGCCGGAAAAGGAGACCGTCAGGGTCGGCTTCATGCCGCTGACCGATTGCGCCTCGCTGGTGATGGCGTCGGTGCTCGGGCTGGATGAAAAACATGGCATCAAGATCGTGCTGCGCAAGGAGGCTTCGTGGTCGGCCGTGCGCGACAAGCTGACCGGCGGCGAGCTCGATGCGGCCCACGTGCTGTATGGCCTGGTCTACGGCGTCCACATGGGCGTCGGCGCCCAGCAGCGGGCGATGGCGGTGTTGATGAACCTGAGCCAGAACGGCCAGGCCATCACGCTGTCGCGCCAGTTGGCGGCGCGCGGCGCGCTGGACGGGGCCTCGCTGGCGGCCCTGCTGCGCAGTGAGCCGCGGCGCTACACCTTCGGCCAGACTTTCCCGACCGGGAACCACGCGATGCTGTTGTACTACTGGCTGGCGGCGGCCGGCATCGACCCGCTGCGCGACGTGCAGGCGGTGACGGTGCCGCCGCCCCAGATGGTGGCCAACCTGCGCGCCGGCCACCTGGACGGCTTCTGCGCCGGCGAGCCGTGGGGCCACCGCGCGCTGATCGACGGCGTCGGCGTCACCGCCGCCACCAGCCAGCAGGTCTGGCCCGACCATCCGGGCAAGGTGCTGGGCGCCAGCGCCGACTTCGTGGCGCACCATCCGAACACCTGCCGCGCGCTGGTCGCCGCGCTGCTCGAAGCGGGGCGCTGGATCGACGAGAGCGATGCGAACAAGCAGGCGATGACCGAGGTGATCGCCAGTCCGGCCTACGTCAACACCGGGCGCGAGGTGATCGGCCCGCGCATCCTCGGGCAGTACGAGAATGGGCTCGGCAAGCGCTGGCAGGATCCGCACAGCCTGCGCTTCCACGCCGACGGCGCGGTCAACTTCCCCTACCTGTCGGACGGCATGTGGTTCCTCACCCAGCATCGGCGCTGGGGACTGCTCAAGGACGATCCCGACTACCTGGCGGTGGCGGCCGCGGTCAACCAGGTGCGCCTGTACCGCGAGGCGGCCGAGATGACCGGCACCCGCGTGCCCGGCAATCTGATGCGCCGCTCGACCCTGATCGACGGCACGGTCTGGGACGGCAGCGACGCGCAGGCCTACGCCGCCTCGTTCGCGATCGGCGCGCGCTGAGCGGTGGTGCGCCCGCGCGCATCATTTTCGGGCGGCGATGCACCGTGATGTGGCAGGCGCCGCGGCGCACACCAGCCGCTCCCCGTGAGGCCGAATTCGCCTTTAATCAGCGGCATCAGCGGCGCGCAGGCGAACCAGGCGAAAAAGCAGATGAAGAAAGCCATCCAGGTCAGGTGGAAGGCGCGCATCTGCGGCGTGTTGAAGGAGAACAGATTGATGGTGTGTGCTTTGCCGGCCATGATTTATCCCGTTAAAAACAAAAAGGCGTCCGCCCCTCCCGGTTGACACAACCAGGGTGAGCGGACGCCGTTGTCCGTACCGGTCCGTCGTTAGACCGGCGTTGAAAATAAGGGGAT
>DASRXO010000046.1:0-4306 GCA_035654095.1 Telluria sp. | reverse complement strand
ATCGGCTCCCACAACTGGGCTTCGGCGGTCTCTTCGAACAGCGCCAGTTGCAGCGCGCCCAGGCCCGAGGTGGAGAAGGGCTTGACGCCGAACTTCAGCAGCTCGGCCTTGAGGAACGCGGCATCGTGCAGCTGCGCGTCGGTGTAGTGCGGCGCGTACTTGTTGATCGCGCCGACGATGGTCATGCGGTGGAAGGGCTTGGACAGGTCCAGCGGCTTGCCGCCATACGTCAGCTCGGCGGTGCCGTGGGCGTCGATCGCGGCCTGGCGGATCACCGCCTCGGTGAAGTCCATCACCCACAGGTAGTCGGCATACGCGGCGTAGAATTCCATCATCGTGAATTCGGGATTGTGGCGCGGCGACACCCCTTCGTTGCGGAAGTTGCGGTTCACTTCGAACACGCGGTCGAAGCCGCCCACCACCAGCCGCTTGAGATACAGCTCGGGCGCGATACGCAGGAACATCTGCATGTCGAGCGCGTTGTGATGGGTGATGAAGGGCTTGGCCGCGGCGCCGCCCGGAATCGCGTGCAGCATCGGCGTCTCGACTTCCATGAAGTCGTTCTTCTCCATGAAGCGGCGGATCGACGACATCGCCGCGGTGCGCGCCTTGAAGGTGCGGCGCGTCTCTTCGCTCATGATCATGTCGACGTAGCGCTGGCGGTACTTGGTCTCCTGGTCGGCCAGGCCGTGGAATTTGTCCGGCAGCGGGCGCAGCGACTTGGTGATCAGGCGCAGCGCCGTGACCTTGATGGTCAGCTCGTCGGTCTTGGTCTTGAACATCGTGCCCTCGACGCCGAGGATGTCGCCCAGGTCGTAGTGGTGCAGCGCTTCCATCGCCGCCTCGCCGGTCTTGTCGAGCGTGACGTAGATCTGGATGCGGCCATCGGCGCGCGGGCCCGAGGAATCCTGCAGCGTGGCGAAGGCGGCCTTCTTGCCGGCTTCGCGCTTGAGCATCATGCGGCCGGCCAGCACCACCGGCACGTCGTTCGCTTCGAGTTCTTCGCGGGTCTTGGCGCCGTATTGGACGTGCAGGTCGGCGGCCTTGTGCTGCGGGCGGAAATCGTTGGGGAA
Organism: Telluria sp.; assembly: GCA_035654095.1. Lineage (GTDB taxonomy): Bacteria > Pseudomonadota > Gammaproteobacteria > Burkholderiales > Burkholderiaceae_D > Telluria_A. The sequence continues at coordinate 3,233 of DASRXO010000046.1, read as the reverse complement.
GGCGACGCCTTTCTCGCGCAAGGCGGCCAGCTTGGCGCGGCGCTCGGCGATGATCTTGTTTTCGTCCGCCGGCGCTGCGGCTTGGTCCTGGATATCCGTTGTCATGATGGTTTTTTTGGTTAGTTAAACAGTTCGTCGACCGTCAGCTGCGAAAAGTCGCCGGCGATGTGGATCACGTTGTCGAATTCGGTGAAGGCGTCGGCCGGCAGGGTGGTGGTCAGCACCACGGTGCGCATGCCGGCGCGGCGCGCCGCTTCCACGCCCAGCGGCGCGTCTTCGAACACGATGCAGTCGGCGGGCGCGACGCCGCAGCGCTCGGCCGCCAGCAGGAACACGTCCGGATGCGGCTTGCCGCGCGGGACATCGGCGGCGCCCACCACCGCGTCGAAATGGCGGCGCAGGTCGAGCCCGTCGAGCGTGAACTCGATGTTGGCGTTCGGTGCGGCGGTCGCCACGGCCAGCTTCACGCCGCCCAGCCTGGCCGCCGCGATCAGCGCCTCGAAGCCGTGCACGGTCTTGCGGTGCGGCGCGTACAGCTCGCGGTAGACCTCTTCCTTCTCCATGTTCAGCGCGCGCACCTCGTCGTCGTTCAGGTGCTCGCCGAGGTAGGCGCGGATGATCTCCTTGCCCTGGCGGCCGGCCGTGCTGCGGAAGAACGCCGCCGGGTCGATCCGCTGCCCGCGCCGCTCGAAGAAGGCGATCCACGACTTGGTGTGGAAGTCCATATTGTCGACGATGGTGCCGTCCATGTCGAAGATGAAAGCGCGCGTGCCCATGCTTACACGCCTTGCTTGAGCGAGGCCGAAATGAAGTCGTCCAGGTCGCCGTCCAGCACGCCCTTGGTGTTCCCCGTTTCGAAGTTGGTGCGCAGGTCCTTGATGCGCGACTGGTCCAGCACGTAGGAGCGGATCTGGTGGCCCCAGCCGACGTCGGTCTTCGAGTCCTCGAGCTTCTGCTGCTCGCTCATGCGCTTGCGCAGTTCGTGCTCGTACAGCTTCGCCTTCAGCATCTCCATCGCCTCGGCGCGGTTGCGGTGCTGGCTGCGGTCGTTCTGGCACTGGACCACGATGCCGGTCGGCCCGTGCGTCATGCGCACCGCGGAGTCGGTCTTGTTGATGTGCTGGCCGCCGGCGCCGGACGCGCGGTAGGTGTCGACCCGGATGTCGGCCGGGTTGATGTCGATCTCGATCGAGTCGTCCACTTCCGGATAGACGAACAGGCTGGTGAACGAGGTGTGGCGTCCATTGGCCGAGTCGAACGGCGACTTGCGCACCAGGCGGTGCACGCCGGTCTCGGTGCGCAGGTGGCCGTAGGCGTACTCGCCCTCGACCTTGAGGGTGGCGGTCTTGATGCCGGCCACCTCGCCGTCGGACTGTTCGAGGATCTCGACCTTGAAGCCCTTGCGTTCGCAGTAGCGCAGGTACTGGCGCAGCAGCATCGAGGCCCAATCCTGCGCCTCGGTGCCGCCGGCGCCGGCCTGGATGTCGATGAAGCAGTTGTTCTGGTCGAGCTGGCCGCTGAACATGCGGCGGAACTCCATGCCTTCGACGATCTTCTTGATCGCGTCGGTGTCGACCACGACCGCTTCGAGCGTGTCGTCGTCGTTCTCCTCGCGCGCCATCGCGAACAGGTCGCTGGCGTCCTTCAGGTCGGCGTCGGCCTTTTGCAGGGTATGGACGACGCCTTCCAGCGCCTTCTTTTCCTTGCCGAGGTCCTGGGCGCGTTTCGGATCGTTCCAGACGGTCGGATCTTCTAGTTCTTCGTTGACTTGCTCCAGCTTCTCCGACTTCTTATCGAAGTCAAAGATACCTCCGAAGTTCGGCTTCGCGACCGGTCAGGTCGTTCAGCAGGGCGGAGAGGGCGTTGATGCGTTCGGCTTCCATGGCGTTCCGGTCTTCTTGAATTGGTTAAATCGAACCGTCGATTATACCCCAGCGCGCGGCGCCCGGAGAGCGAAAACGGGGCCTGCTTGCTGCGCCGGTCGGCGCTGCCGTATGATGCAGCGGTTGTTTCCCGTCCAGGCCTCCAATGCGTTATCAAATTTGCATCTCGCTACTTCCCGTCCTGCTGTCCGGCGCCGCGCTGGGTGCCGCGCCGGTGCCGCCGGCCGGCTCGACCGCCGTGCTGGCCGTGCTCGAGACCACCGACGTCCACGCCAACGTGCTCGGTTACGACTATTTCAAGCTGGCGCCGGACGCCTCCTTGGGGCTGGACCGCACCGCGAGCCTGATCGCGCAGGCGCGCAAGGACTTCGCCAACACCCTGCTGCTCGATAACGGCGACACCATCCAGGGCACCGCGCTGGCCGACTACCAGGCGCTGGCCGCGCCGCTGCCCTGCGCGCAAACGCTGGCGGTGTACAAGGCCATGAACCTGCTCGGCTTCGAAGGCGGCGGCATCGGCAACCACGAATTCAATTACGGCCTGGCTTACCTGAGCCAGGTCACCGGCAACCGCTTCGACGTGGCCGGCGTGGACCCGGCCAGGCCGCGCTGCGCCGGGCCGGCCTTCCCGCAGGTGCTGGCGAACGTCTACAGCCTCAAGACGCACCAGCCGCTGTTTGCGCCTTACCGCATCATCGACAAGCGCATCAGCGCGCTCGATGCGGACGGCAAGCCGATCGCGGCGACCGTCAAAGTCGGCATCATCGGCTTCACGCCGCCGACCATCCTGTCGTGGGACAAGCGCTGGCTGGACGGGAAGATCTACACCGAGGGCCTGCGCGAGACCGCGCAAAAATACCTGCCCGAGATGCGCGCGCAGGGCGCCGAGCTGGTGGTAGCGATTTCGCACGGCGGGCTTGACGACAGCCCGTACTCGCCGAGCATGGAGAACGGGAATTACTACCTCGCGCAAGTGCCCGGCATCGATGCGATGCTGATCGGGCACTCGCACCAGCTGTTCCCGAACGCGGCCAGCACCGTCCCGCAATTCAACCTGCCGGGCGTGGACAAGGCCCGGGGATTGGTCCACGGCGTGCCGACCGTGATGGCCAACCTGTGGGGCAAGCACCTCGGCGTGATCGGCCTGCACCTGCGTTTCGACGGCGTGAAATGGGCGGTCGACACCGGCAAGACCACGGTGGAGGCGCGCGCCGCGCAACTGGCCGACAAGTCCTTCGTCGCGCCCGATCCGGCCATCGCCGCGCTGATCGCCGACGAGCACGAGGCCACAATCCGCTACGTGAAGACGGCGGTCGGCGCGAGCGGGTTCCGGATGTCGACCTATTTCGC
>DASRXO010000045.1:0-3940 GCA_035654095.1 Telluria sp. | reverse complement strand
CCTGGTGGCGGCCGCCGCTCAGGTCAGCCCGCCCAACGCCGGCGCGGGCACGGCCGTCAAGCCGGCCTACGCCGATGCCCCGCGGCGCCAGCAGGTCGACCTGCCGGCCTCGCGCCTGCTCGACTACGAAGGCGTCTACCAGCTCGACGAATTCCTGCTGATGACAGTCACACGCGACGGCCGCCGCCTGTGGAGCGCGATCGACGGACAGGACAAGCTGGAACAGTACGCGGAGCGCGAAGACGAATTCTTTTCGCGCGACGTGACCAGCCAGGTCAGCTTCAAGCGCAACGCCCGCGGCCAGGTCGACTCGCTGGTCATCCACCAGGGCGGTGGTGACATGCCGGCACCGCGCCTGGACGAGGCGAGCGCCAAAGCGGTGCGCGCGAAGATCGTGCAGCGCTCGCATCGCGAGGGGCCGATCGCGGGCGGCGAAGCGGCGCTGCGGCGCAACCTGGACGCCATCGTCGACGGCAGGTTCTACGCCGATGATATGACGCCCTACCTGGCGCAGCAGATCGAGCGCCAGCTGCCGCAACTGACCGAGCGCATGCGCAAATACGGCAAGCCCCGTTCGGTCCAGTTCTCACGTGTGGAACGGGTATGGGATGTGTACCGGGTCGAGCACGAGCACGGTGTGCAGGAATACCACCTGCTGATCAACTCCGACGGCAAGGTGTCGAACGCCTACTCCAGGGAACTCTAGCCCGTCGTCCTCGCGCAAGCGGGGACCCATACCGGCTCACGCAATGCATGGGTTCCCGCCTTCGCGGGAACGACGTGTCAGTGGCGGATATGCAGCTTGATGACGCGGCGCTGGCTGCCCTCAGCCGGCAATGGCGCCGGCGTGGCGCAGGCCTTGCAGCTGTCGCAGCCGCTGCCGCAGCTCGACTCGGTGTGCAGCCACTGCGCCATCTTCGCCTGCGTCGCGCCACGCGCCGCGAGCAGGTAGACCAGCCGCTGGCGCCAGCTGGCCGGCAGGTAGCGTGCAGCCGCATACAGCGCGGCCAGCGACACGATCAGGGCGACGATCGAATCCTGCAGCATCTCAGCTCCCCAGCGCGGCCAGCGCGATACGGTAGGTCAGGAACGAGGCGGCGTAGGCCAGCGCGAACATATAGCCGGCCATCAGCAGCGGATAGCGCATGCTGTTGGTCTCGCGCCGCACCACCGACAGCGTCGACATGCACTGCGGCGCGAACACATACCAGGCCAGCAGCGACAGCGCGGTCGGCAGCGTCCACGATTGCGCGATGATCGGGGTCAGCGAAGTGGCCAGCGCATCGCCGGTCTGCGACAGCGCATACACGGTGCCGAGCGCGCCGACCGCCACTTCGCGCGCCGCAAGGCCCGGCACCAGCGCGATGCAGATCTGCCAGGTAAAGCCGATCGGCGCAAAGATCACGGCCAAGCCGCGCCCCAGCATGCCGGCGATGCTGTAGTAGATCGGCGGATGGGTGGCACCTTCGGGCGCGCCCGGGAAGCTCGACAGGAACCACAGCAGCACCATCAAGGTGAGGATGATGGTGCCGACCCGCGACAGGAAGATCTTGACGCGCTCCCACAGGCCCAGCGCCAGGTTGCGCAGGTGCGGCCAGTGGTAGCTGGGCAGCTCCATCATCAGCGGCTGCTGGCGGTTGGCGCCCATGGCGCGCTTGAAGAACCAGGCCACCGCCATCGCGCCGGCGATCCCGGCCAGGTAGAGCACGAACAGCACCAGCCCCTGCAAATTCATGATGCCGCCGATCTCGCGGTTGGGGATGAAGGCGGCGATGATCAAGGCGTAAATCGGCAGCCGCGCCGAACAGGTCATCAGCGGCGCGATCATGATGGTGACCAGCCGGTCGCGCGGATTCTGGATGGTGCGCGCGGCCATGATGCCGGGGATCGCGCAGGCAAAGCTCGACAGCAGCGGAATGAAGGCGCGCCCCGACAGGCCGACCCCGCCCATCAGGCGGTCGAGCAGGAAGGCGGCGCGCGGCAGGTAGCCGCAGTCTTCGAGCGCCAGGATGAAGAAGAACAGGATCAGGATTTGCGGTATGAACACCAGCACGCTGCCGACCCCGCCCAGGATCCCTTCCACCAGCAGGCTGCGCAGCAGGCCGTCGGCCATGTGCGCGCTGACCCACTGGCCGACGCCGTCGACCCCGGCCTGGATCATGTCCATCGGCACCGCGGCCCAGCTGAACACGGCCTGGAACACCAGGAACATCAGCGCCGCCAGCAGGATCGGGCCGAGCACCGGATGCAGCACCACATGGTCGATATGCTCGGTCAGGTTGCCGCTGTCGTTGGCGTGGCTGGTGGTGGCGTCGAGGATGCGGCGCACTTCGCGCTGGGTCTCTTCGACCGGCACCGCGTCGATCGCCGACAACGGCCCGGCTTTCACGGGCGCGTCGTACGGCATCAGGTCGAGCGCGCGCAGCAGCGACTTTTCGCCGCCGCTTTGCACCGCCACGGTTTCGACCACCGGCATCCCGAGTTCCTCGGCCAGGCGGTCGGCGTCGATCGCGATGCCGCGCTTCCTGGCCACGTCGACCATATTCAATGCCAGCACCATCGGCAGGCCGAGGCGCTTGACCTCGAGCACCAGCCGCAGGTTCAGGCGCAGATTGGTGGCGTTGACCACGCAGACCACCGCGTCGGGCGCCTGCTCGCCGGCGCGCAGGCCGGCCACCACGTCGCGCGTGATCGCTTCGTCGGGGGTGTGGGCCGAAAGGCTGTAGGCGCCCGGCAGGTCGAGCACGCGGAAGCTGCGCCCGGCCGGCGAAGTGAAGCTGCCTTCCTTGCGTTCGATGGTCACGCCGGCGTAGTTGGCGACCTTCTGGCGGGCGCCGGTCAGGCGGTTGAACAGCGCGGTCTTGCCGCAGTTCGGATTGCCGAGCAGCGCAATCAGCGGCGTGCGCGTGGCAGCCTGCAACTGGTCTACCGCACCCATGGTTTATTCCGGCTTGATCGAAATGAGCGCCGCCTCGAAGCGGCGCAGCGCGAAGGTCGACTCGCCGACGCGCACCGCGAGCGGATCGCCGCCCGGCAGGCCGCGCTTGAGCATGCGGATACGCTCGCCCGGCACGAAGCCGAGCTCCATCAGGCGGCGCGACACGTCGACCCCGGCGTCGCCGTGGCGGTCGGTGGGGGCGAGATGGATCACGGTGCCGCTCTGGCCGGCGGCCAGGGTGTCGAGCGTGATCATGGTAGGAGCGAGAGTCATGGTCGGGCTGGGTTCCATCAGGTAAGTCGCGTTGCTGAGGCAGAGTGTACCACCATAAACGCTAATGCGAATTATTTCTATTCGCGATCGATTCGATTCTATCACCACGGCAAGCAATGCTTACTTAGCTGTAACAAAAGGAGACAAAAAAAGCGCTTGCAATCGCCGCCGAGTTCCATCAGAATACAAATCTTAATGATAATGATTCTCATTATAGCCGAAACGGCAAACTTTTGAAGGTATTCCGATGATCGTCTGTGTCTGCAACAACATCTCCGACCGCGAAATCCGCCAGGCGGTCGACCTTGGCCTGTCGCGCATGGCCGAACTGCGCCAAGACTTGGGCGTGGCGACCTGCTGCGGCAAATGCGCGAGCTGCGCCAGGCAAGTGCTGACCGAGCACCTCGCGCTGCGCGCCGACGCGCCCTTGCAGGCAAACGAACTGCGCTTCCGCTCCACCGCCGGCCAGGCCGCCCAAGCCGCCTGAAGCGCGCGATGAGCACCCTCGCCTTCAGCTTGCGTCCCGATGCCCGCCGTGCCGGCGGGCCGCTGGCGGCGATCGTGCTGGTGCATGCGCTGTTGTTTTACTGTGTGTACAGCGGCCTGCTGCATCGCGTGACGCAGGCCGCGCTGCCGGGCGCCGTGGTCGTGACCTTCATCGCGCCGCCCGCCGCGCCCCAGCCGGCGTGGGCGGCGCCGCCCACGCCGGCTGGGGCGCGGCGGGCGGCG
>DASRXO010000044.1:0-9243 GCA_035654095.1 Telluria sp. | reverse complement strand
GTTCGCGTGGCCTGACGCTCGCGCCTTATGGCGGCAGCGTCACGATGGTGAGCCAGAATTCTTCGATCGTCCGTATGATCGCGGTGAACTGGAGGAAATCGACCGGCTTGCTGATGTAGCAGTTCGCATGCAGGCTGTACGCCCGCAACACGTCCTGTTCCGCCTGCGAGGTGGTGAGGATGACCACCGGTATGGTTTTCAGCTGCGCGTCCTGCTTGATTTCTTCCAGCACCTCCCGCCCGTTCTTGCGCGGCAGGTTCAGGTCCAGCAAAATCAAATCCGGGCGCGGCACCGCGCCGTACGCGCCGCGCCGATACAGGAAATCCAGCGCCGCCACCCCGTCTTCCACCACATGCAGGGTATTCGACACCTTCGCCTCCTTCAACGCTTCCTGGGTCAGGCGCACGTCGCCCGGATTGTCTTCCACCATCAGGATCTCGATCGGATGCATGGTGAGCACTTCAGTCATGATTCTCTCCCGTTTTCTGCGGCAAGGTGAACAGGACGGTCGTTCCCGGCTGCGGCCCCGACTCGACCCAGATGCGGCCGCCGTGCCGCTCCACGATCTTCTTGCAGATCGCCAGCCCGATGCCGGTCCCGGAATACGTCCTGCGGCTGTGCAGGCGCTGGAACATCACGAAGATCCGCTCGAAATATTCCGGCGCGATGCCGATGCCGTTGTCCTGCAACGCAAAACGCCAAAACGCGCCATCCCGCTCCGCCCGGACCGTGATCCGCGGCGCCTGCCCGCCGCGGAACTTGATCGCGTTGGCCATCAGGTTCTGGAACAATTGCGTCAGTTGTCCTGGATCTCCCATCACCACCGGCAAGCCCTTGCACTGGATCTGCGCGCCGCTTTCCTTGATCGCCATGCACAGCGAGCGCAACGCGGCCGCCGCCACCGCGTTGCAATCGGTTGGCTGCAACAGGGTCGCCCAGGGGCCCACGCGGGAATAGGTCAGCAAATCGTCGATCAAGGCTTGCATGCGCTTGGCGCCGTCGACCGCGAATCCGATGAATTCATGGGCACTGGCATCGAGCCGCCCGTCGTAGCGCTGCTCCAGCAACTGCAGATAGCTGGCCACCATGCGCAGCGGTTCTTGCAAATCGTGCGAGGCCACGTAGGCCATTTGTTCCAGTTCCGCATTCGAGCGCGCCAAATCCTGCGAGCGCTGCGCCAGCGCGAGCTCGGTGCGCCGGCGTTCCGCCACCTCGTCCGCCAGTTGCCGGTTGCTCTGTTGCAGCTCGCTGGTGCGTTCCAGCACGCGCCTTTCCAGCGCCTCGTGCGCGCTGCGCAGCGCCTCTTCGGCTTGCTTGCGCTCGGTCAGGTCGAGCACGAACGCCACCCCCGATTCTTGCGACCTTTGGAACAAGGCGGCGCCATGCAAAATCGGCACACGGCTGCCGTCCTTGCGGATGTATTCCTTCTCGTACGGTATGCAAGTGCCGGTCTGCTCAAGCTCTTGCACCGCGCGCGCATCGGCGGCACGATATTGCTCCGGTGTCATGCTGGTCCACTGTACACTTCCCGACAACAGCTCTTGGCGTGAATAGCCGATGATCTGCAGCAGCGCATCGTTGGCGTCGGTGATGTTCCCATCGAAATCCCAAAAGAAGATGCCGATGATGTTGGAGTCCACCAGGCGCCGGACCCTGGTCTCCCTTTCCCGCAATGCCTGTTCGGCCTGCCGGCGCTCGGTGATGTCCAGGCAGGTGCCGATGTAGCCTGCGAATTCGCCGCCCGGCGTATAGCGCGGAACGCCATGGTCGAGCACCCAGCGATATTCGCCATCCGCGCGCCGCAGGCGGAACTCGATCGTGAAAGGCCGGCGCGCCTTGAAGCTGGCGATGTAGGTGTCGAGGTAGCGTGGGAAGTCTTGCGGGTGCACGCCTTCCGCCCAGCCGTTTGCCAGCTCCTGCTCCAGCGTGCGCCCGCTGAACGCCAGCCACGGCGTGTTGAAGAAATAGTAGAGCATGTCGAGGCCCGCCATCCACACCATGACCGGAGCGCTATCGGCCATGATGCGAAATCGCGATTCGCTCTCGCGCAGCGCCTCGTTCGAGGCCATCAGTTCTTGCACCGTGCTGCGCAGATCGTCGCGCGCGTGCTCCGCCGCCTGGATGTTATCGCGCAAGGACTGCGTCATGCGGGAAAACGCTTGCGTCAGCAGTCCCACCTCGTCTGTCCGCGTGCTGTCCGGAAGCTTGACCGTCAAGTCGCCGGAAGAAATGCGCGCGGCGACCTTGGTCAGCTCCATCAAGGGGGTGGCGATGTTCCGGGTGATCAGGATCGTGGCGACGATCAAGAGCAATAGCGCAACAGGGATGCCGTACACGATGACGACCAGCGTCCGTTCGGCATCCGCGCTCGCGTTTTCCCGTGCTTGCAACAAGATTCTTTCCTCATCCTCGGTTTCGGCAACCAGCTTGCGGATGCGGTCCATCGTCTGCTTCCCGGTGCCGGCTTGCACCGCCGCCTGGGCAGGCTCGAACCCGCGGCTCTTGCGCAGGTCGATCGTGCGCCGAAGCTCGTCGAGCTGGCTTGCCACCAGGGGCTCGAGGGCATCGAGCTTGCGTTGCTGGCGGGGATTGTCCGCGCTCAGCGTCCGCAAGCCGGCGATCGCCCCGTCGAGCGACCGCAGTGCCGCGGAATACGGTTCCAGATAACTCTCCTGGCCGGTGAGGATATAGCCGCGCTGGCCGGTCTCGGCATCCTTCAAATTCGACAGCAGCTGCTCCAGGCCGCCAAGCACGAGATGGGTGTGGGCCGCCAGGTTGTTCGCTGCGAGAAAGCTGTGGGTGCTTCGATATGCGCTTGCGCCGATGGCCAGCAGCAGCGCCACCGCGAGCGCGAATCCCGCCCCGATCCTGATTCCTACGGACCATCTCAATTTTTTGGTGCTGCGCGGCATGGTGCTCAGACCGGCTTGCGCAGGGGTTGGGGCGCGTTGCGCCAACCGGCGCCGTCGGCATTGGTCTCGTTCCATTGGTCCAGCATCGTGATGAACACCTGCGCCGGGACCGCTTCGCTGAAATAAAAGCCTTGGGCCGCCGGACAGCCGCGCGCGTGCAGGAATTCGAGCTGCTGCCAGGTTTCCACGCCCTCCGCGACGACGGTCAGGCGCAGGCTGGCGGCCATCGCCACGATCGCCGTGATCAGCGCATTCGCATTCGGATCGGCGCCGATATCGTGCACGAACGATTGGTCGATCTTCAGCGCGTGCACCGGGAAGCGCTGCAGGTAGGCCAGGCTGGAATAGCCGGTCCCGAAATCGTCCACCGACAGCCGCACGCCCATATCGCTGAGGCGGGCCAGGGTCGCCAGGTTGAACTTGCTATGCCGCATCAGCGTCCCCTCGGTGATCTCCAGTTCGAGCGACTGGGCCGGAATGCCGGCGTCGTCCAGCACCTCGCCCACCAGCGCACAGAAATCGGACTGTTCCAGCTGGCGCGGCGACAGGTTGACCGCCATCTTCAATTCCGGATGGCCGGCGTCGTGCCAGGCGCGCAGCTGCTTGCAGGCGCAGCGCAGCGCCCATTCGCCGATCGGCACGATCAGCCCGGACTCTTCCGCGTGGGCGACGAAGGCGCCGCACGGGATCGGCGGCTGTCCCCGCGGCTGCCAGCGCAGCAGGGCCTCGGCCGAAAACGTCAGGCCGGATTCCATGTCCACCTGGGGCTGGTAATGCAGGACGAATTCATCGTGCGCCAATGCCGAGCGCAAGCGCGTGCCGACGACCAGCCGCTGCTGCACCGCGTTATTCAGCGCAGCCGTGAAGAACTGGAAGTTGCCGCGTCCCATCTCCTTGGCGTGGTACATCGCCGTATCGGCGGTGCGCATCAGCGTTTCCATATCGGTGCCGTCATCGGGGTAGACACTGATGCCGACGCTGGCGCCGATGTGCAACTGGTGTTCCTCGACCGTGAAGGGCTGCGCGAACGCATCGAGCACCTTGCGCGCGACTTGCGCCGCATCGTTGCTGTCGTTTAGCAAAGGCAGGCTGAGGACGAATTCGTCGCCGCCCAGGCGCGCCACGCTGTCGTCCTCGCGCACGCAGGTCTGGAGGCGGCCGGCGGCCAGTTGCAGCAGGCGGTCGCCGATGTGGTGGCCGAGCGAGTCGTTGATGTTCTTGAAGTAATCGAGGTCGATGAACAGCACGCCCACCTGGGTCTGGGTCCGGTGCGCGAGCGCGATGGCCTGGTTGATCCGGTCCTGCAACAGTGCGCGATTGGGCAAGCCGGTCAAGGCATCGTAGTGCGCCATGTAGCGGATGCGCTCGTCGGCCTGCTTGCGCTCCGCGATTTCCGCGTGCAAGGCCTTGATGGTGTTCGCCAATTCCAGCGTGCGCTCCATGACCCGCCGGTCCAGTTCGTCGTGGGCGCGCTGCAATGCCAGCCTGGCCTGGCTGCGTTCCATGGCGTAGCGCAGCGCGCGCACCAGCTCCGGCGCGTCGAGCTGGCCCTTGACCAGATAGTCCTGGGCGCCAAGCTGGACCGCCTGGACCGCGATATCCTCGTCCGACAGGCTGCTCAAGGCCACCACGGCGGGCGGCGTCGGTACCGCCGCCAGCACTTTTCTCAAGGTGTCCAGTCCGGTGCTTTCAGGCAAACCCAGATCGAGCAACAGGACGTCGGGCGGCTGCCTGCGCAGATGGGCGATCCCGTCCGTCAGATTGTCGACCGTGGTCAGCTCGAGCAGCCCGCGCGGCGCCTGCGCCACCATCAGTTCGATCAGCCTGGCGTCGCCCCGGTTGTCTTCCACCAGCAGGACGGCGATCGGGCGCCCGCCCAGCAGTTCAGGCATGGTCCGCTCCTTCTCGCTGCGGCAAGGTGAACTTGAAGACCGTGCCTTGCCCGGGCGCCGCCTCGACCCAGATGCGGCCGCCGTGGCGCTCGACGATTTTCTTGCAGATCGCCAGGCCGATGCCGGTGCCGGGATACGCGCTGCGCGTGTGCAGGCGCTGGAACATCACGAAAATGCGATCGAAATATTCCGGCTTGATGCCGATGCCGTTATCCCGCACCTCGAAGCGCCAGTCGTCCCCATCCGGCTCGGCCTTGACGAGAATGCGCGGCGCCCGCGTGCCGCGGAACTTGATCGCGTTCGCCAGCAGGTTCTGGAACAGTTGCATCAATTGCGTCGCATCGCCCATCACCACCGGCAACACCTCGGCCTGGATCTCTGCGCCGCTCTCCTTGATCGCCGCGTGCAGCGTGTGGCGGGCGGTTTCCAGCGCCGTCGTGCAGTCGACCAGCTGGCAGCGCAGGGGGCAAGTGCCTAGCTGCGAGTACGACAGCAGGTCGCCGATCAGCACCTGCAGGCGCAGCGCACCATCGACCGCGAAGTCGATGTACTCGCGCGCTTCCGCATCGAGCCCGTTCTCGTATTTGTTCTGCAGGAGCCGCAGATAGCTCGACACCATGCGCAACGGCTCCTGCAAGTCGTGGGACGCGACATAGGCCAGTTGTTCCAGCTCGGTATTCGAGTGCGTCAATTCTTGCGAGCGCTGCGCCAGCGCGGCTTCGGTACGCTTGCGTTCCCCGACTTCGATCTCCAGCTTGTCGTTGCTGTCCTTCAGCTCGCAGCTACGCTGCAGCAACAGCTCATTGGTATTCGCCAATTGCTTCTGGTAGCGGCGGGTATCGAGCACCCGTCCCACGGCGTTCGCAATATTGCTCACGTAGGCCAGATAGGGCGCCAGCAAGGCTTCGTCCGCCGCCTGCACGACCAACAGGCCGAACAGGTGCGAGGCGGTGCGCATCGGGAAATAGTGGGAGCCGGGCTGGTCGTTGCGTACCGAGGGATCGAGCGAGGCCGGCATATAGCCGGTGCGCATGCATTGCGCGCGCAACTCCTGCAACTTCAGGTCCGGCGACAGCGCGGGGGGGCACAGATGAATCTGCACCTGGCTCACGCCGGGGACCGTCATCAGCGCGCGGCGCGTGAATTCGCTGATCCGGGTTTCATCGGGCAGCGCGTCGAGCGTTTGCTGGAGGACCAGCACGCGCGCGAGCACCTCGGCCCGGGCGCTGTTCATGTCACTGGTCGTCGCGGTTTTCATATGTTGCGCCATGGCCGGGAACCGGCGCGACATAGAACGGGTTGCGCATGATCTGGCCGCTGACGATCATGAACGGATGCACATTGAGCAGTTCGAAAATCGTCGCGCCACTGAAGCGCCTGATGTCGTATTGGCACAGCACGGTGAAGCGGTCGGTCAACAACAACTCGTTGATGCCGGCTTCGTATTCGATCAGGCGCTCGGATCCCGGAATGCGATGCAGGGCCCAGCTCATTTCGCCGGTGCCGCGCACCCCTTCGCAAGTGGCCGCGCGGCAAGTGTATATCTCATGCAAGGTGTCGAGCATGGCCTGCGGGACGAAGCGCCCATTCGGACAATAGGTTTCGACCGCGGTGGCGGCGGTGAATTGGCCCTGCGCCGGCGCGGTCCCCGTGCACAGGCCCGCAGTCGCCAGGTCGAGCATCTCGGGCGCGGCGTCGGCCAGGTAGACCACCGCTTCGCCCTGCTGGATGCCGCTCGAGACAAATTCCGCCATGAAGCGCCTGCGCTCATCCTCGTCGCTGTACAAATAGCAGATATGGATGCCCTCGGGATACTGCTCGGGCGTGAAGCCTAGCGAGATGTGGCGCTGGGGCGAAGGAGCGTGTGTGGACATGACCGTGTCCCTTGTGCAGCGCGCTCACGACAGGGGATCGGGGGCGCAAAATCGAGCTGTCGATTCAGCATAGGCCCATTGGATGGCGAGTGTCAAGCGCGCGCGGGCGGCGCCGGCGTGGCGGCTGCGGCGCGCCCTAACGCTCGCGCAGGCCGCGCCGGTACTGGATCGCTTCGGCCACGTGCGGCGCCAGCACGCGCGGTGCTCCGGCCAGGTCGGCGACGCTGCGCGCTACCCGCAGCACGCGGTGGTAGGCGCGCGCCGACCAGTGAAAGCTCAGCATGCTGCTGCGCAGCAGACGCTCGCCGGCGAGGTCGAGTTGGCAGTGGCGGTCGATCTCGCGCGTGCTCAGGCGCTGGTTCGGTTTGCCCTGGCGTTCGAGTTGGCGTGCGGCGGCGTGCGCCACGCGCGCCGCGATGACGGCGCTCGGTTCGCCGTCGGCGACCGCGCTCATGGTGTGGGCCGGCATCGCGGCCACCTCGATCTGCATATCGATGCGGTCGAGTAGCGGACCGGAGATGCGCTCCTGGTAGCGCAGCACCGCCTCGCTGGTGCAATGGCACTTGCCGGACGGATGGCCGAGGTAGCCGCAGGGGCAGGGATTCATCGCCGCGATCAGCTGGAAGCGCGCCGGAAAATCGGCTTGCTGTGCGGCGCGCGAGATCGTGATGCGGCCCGACTCCATCGGCTCGCGCAAGACTTCGAGGACGCGGCGGTCGAACTCCGGCAACTCGTCGAGGAACAGCACGCCGCCATGCGCCAGCGAGACCTCGCCCGGGCGCGGGATGCTGCCGCCGCCCACCAGTGCGACGCCCGAGCTGGTGTGATGGGGGCTGCGATATGGGCGCGTCTTCCAGCCGGCCGCCTTGAAGCCGCCGGTCAGCGACTGCACGGCGGCCGCTTCCAGCGCCTCCTCGTCGCTCATGCGCGGCAGCAAGCCGACGAAGCGGGTGGCCAGCATGGTCTTGCCGGCGCCGGGCGGACCGACCAGCAGCACGCTGTGCGAGCCGGCCGCGGCCACCTCCAGCGCGCGCTTGACCATGATCTGGCCCTTGACGTCGCAGAAATCGGGATAGTCGGGTGCGGCCGCCGCGGCCTGGCCGCTGTGGCGCGCGAGCTGATCGCCGTCATCGGCCGCCGCGAAATGGGCGCATACCTGCAGCAGGCTGGTGGCCGGATAGATGGCCGCATCGGTGACCAGCGCGGCCTCGTCCGCGTTCGCCAGCGGCAGGATGAAGCCGCGGCGGTGCGGGCCGCGCTGCATCGCCAGCGTCATCGCCAGCGCGCCGCGGATCGGCCGCAGCTGGCCCGACAGCGACAGCTCGCCGGCGAATTCATAGCGATCGAGTTGGTGGCCGGGAAGCTGGCCCGACGCGGCCAGGATGCCGAGCGCGATCGGCAAATCGAAGCGGCCGGATTCCTTCGGCAGGTCGGCCGGCGCGAGGTTGACGGTGATGCGGCGTGCGGGGATCTCGAAGCCCGCATTTTGCAGCGCGGCGCGGACCCGGTCTTTCGATTCGCGCACTTCGGTGTCGGGCAGGCCGACGATCGTGAAGGACGGCAAGCCGTTCGCCAGATGCACTTCGACGCCGACGCCGAGCGCTTCCATGCCGGCCAGCGCGCGGCTGCGTAACACGGCAAGGCTCATGGCATGCGATGTGGGCGGGTTGAGGACCCGCCAGATCATAAGCGCACCGATGCGTGAGCGATTGCGATCGGCCAAACGCGCGCGCGGTTGCCGGACCGGCCGAGCTCGTTCTCCCCGATGGGGTCACATCTGACATTCGGACATTTCAATGAGAAAATGTCCGAATGTCAGATGTGACCCCACTTTGCCTGCAGGCGCTGATGGCGCTGCGGTCGCGACGACTTTCACTCTGGACGGGGCAATAAAAAGCCGCCATTCAGCAAGCTCAGGCGGCCTTTTCCCGGTGTGGGGTCAGGTCTGACATTCGGACATTGCAAATAAAAAATGTACGAATGTCAGACGTGACCCCAAGTCGTGGTTTAGTTGGCGAGGGGCCAGTTGAGCTCGGTCTTCCAGGCGGCCGGGTCGGGATTGTTGTCCGGACCGACCACGTAGTATTCCCACAGATAGGAACGGGTCTGGCGGCCGTTGGCGGCGACCCAGGCGCCGAGCTCGCCCCAGGCGGCGCCCAGGCCTTCCATGCCGCCGTGGTACACCGTGCGCGCGACGGCGGCGGCCGGCAGCTCGCCACCGGTCACCGTGCCCGCCGGCGCGACAGCCGTCGCCACCGGTACGCCGATCTCGAGGTCGAACACCGCCCCCGGCATCTTCAGGTGATGGCTGAAGCGCGGCCCGAACGGCTCGATGCCCTGCGCGGCAAGCACGGCCATCAGTTCATTCACCGCCGGCCCCATCACCTTGCGAATCTCGGACGCCGGCACCGTGAGGTGGATGACGGCGGTGCGCTGGGCGCTGGTGTGAACCAGTTGTGGTATGTCGATCATGCTGTGTCTCCCTCGATATTGTGTGGTCAGTTTTCAGTAGGCGCAGCCCGCGCAAGGTCGGGTTGCAGCTTATCCCGCCGCTAGTCGCGCGCG
>DASRXO010000043.1:0-9626 GCA_035654095.1 Telluria sp. | reverse complement strand
CACAGCTGGTAGAACACCCACGGCAGCGACAAGATGAACGCGATCACCAGCGTCACCTTCATCGGCACCAGGAAGGGCGCGATCACGCCGGTGGCGATCATCTTCGAGCCCACCGGCAGCGAGGCGATCATCGGCCGCGCGATGAAGTCGTAAATATGGGAAGGGCCAGGCCACACCATCAGCGCTACGCAAATGATCGCAATGCCGATCGACGATTTCACGAGCCGGTCGCGCAACTCGATCAGGTGGGAGATGAAGGTCTCTTCGCCCGCAGCTTTTTCTGTCATTAGAAGAACGAGGAAGTGGTTGTGGCGCGGGGGCGGAATTTCTTGACGCGCGCCGCGCCCGAAATCAGATGCATCCTGCCGCCGTGGCGCTGCTTGTACCAGCCCGGCACCGCGGCGTTGCGCATCAGCTTCTTGCGCCGGAAGTCGCGCGCCTTGCGCTCGAGGTCGCTCATGCTGGCGCCGGCGGTGGAGGCGGCCGCCTGGGTGGCCGGATGGTCGCGCCAGGCCGCCTCGACGTCGTCGACACTGGAGGCAATCGAATTCTCGACGCCGTCCTTGATCGACTGGGCGGTCTCCTGCACTTCCTTCTGCAGGTTGCGCAGTTCGTCGAGCTCGATCTCGCGGCTGACTTCGGTCTTGACTTCGTGCAGGTAACGCTGGGCGCGGCCGTACAGGGTCCCGGCCATGCGCGCCACCTTGGGCAGCTTCTCAGGGCCGATCACCACCAGCGCAACCACGCCGATGATCGCGAGTTTGGACAGTCCAAGGTCGATCATGGGATTCTAGCGATCAGGACTTGGATTTCTCTTTCGCCTCGACGTCGATCGTGGTCTTGTCGCTCACTTGCGAGGGCGGCGGCGCGGCCTGGCCCGGCGCGGGTTTTTCTTCCTCGCCCTTCACGCCGTCCTTGAAGCCCTTGACGGCCTTGCCGATGTCGGAACCCATATTGCCGATCTTTTTGGTGCCGAACACCAGCATCACGACGACCAGCACGATCAGCCAGTGCCAAATACTCATTGAACCCATCATATTCTCCTTGCAAGGCGCGTGCGCCGGAATTCATCGAAGCTTACCCCACCAGTATACGCGATGCGGGCCGGCGCGTCCCCCTGTCAGCGCTGGCCGCGCCACGGACGCGGTCCACCGTACATGTGGAGGTGCAGATGGTACACCTCTTGCCCGCCATCGGGGCCAGTATTAATGAGGGTTTTGTAGCCGCCGCCCGGGGTGCCGTCGGCATCGTAGGACACCGCGCAGCCGTGCTCGGCCGCCAGCCGGGGCGCCAGCGCCAGCATCTTGCCCAGCAGGACAGTGTGGCTGGCGTCGCAATCGGACAGGGTCGGCACATGGATCTTGGGAATCACCAGCAGGTGCACCGGCGCCGCGGGGTTGATGTCCTTAAACGCCATCAACTCTTCGTCCTCGTAGACTATGCTCGACGGAATTTTTTTAGCGGCAATCTTGCAAAAGAGGCAGTTATCCATGAACGTTCCTGGCTCAGTGTTTGTCGGATTCGGCGGCGTCGCGCAGCGCGTCCTTGCGGGCCGCCTTCTCTTCGATGCCGGACAGGCCCTCGCGCCGCGCCAGCTCGTCGAGCACCTGCTGCGGCGTCAGGCCGAAGTGGGCCAGCATCACCAGCGAGTGGAACCACAGGTCGGCGCACTCGTACAGCAGCTTGGAGGCGTCGCCCGACACCCGCGCATCCTTCGCGGCCAGCACGGTCTCGGTGGCTTCCTCGCCGATTTTTTTCAGGATCGCGTCGTCGCCCTTCGCGAACAGGCGCGCGACGTAGGACTTGTCGGGATCGCCGCCGTTCGCCAGCTTGCGCGATTCGATCACGGCGGCCAGGCGGGCCAGGGTTTCGCTCATTTTTTCTTCTTCGGTTTGGTATAAATCGTTTCCGGGTCCTGCAGCACCGGCTCGGCGACCTGCCAGTCGCCGTCGCTGGCGTCGCCGTCGAACTTCTGGAAGAAGCAGGAATGGCGCCCGGTATGGCAGGCGATGCCGCCGGCCTGCTCGATCTTCAGCAGGACCACGTCTTCGTCGCAGTCGAGCCGCACTTCGAGCACCTTCTGCACATGGCCCGATTCCTCGCCCTTGTGCCACAGCTTCTTGCGCGAGCGGCTCCAGTACACGGCCTCGCCCAGCTCCACCGTCTTGTGCAGCGCGTCGCGGTTCATCCAGGCGAACATCAGCACGTCGCCGCTGCCGGCCTCCTGGGCGATCACCGGCACCAGGCCGTGTTCATCCCATTTGACCTTTTTCAGCCACTTGGCATTCGCTGCGCTCAATGTTCCGTTGCTCATACGCGCGGTCCTTAGTCCAGACGCATTGGAATACCCTGCGACGCCATGAAGCGCTTGGCCTCGCCCACCGTGTGCTGGCCGTAGTGGAAAATGCTGGCGGCAAGGACGGCGTCGGCCCTGCCCATCTTGATCCCATCGGCCAGGTCTTGCAAGCCGCCCACGCCGCCCGAGGCGATCACGGGAATGCCGACCGCATCCGACACGCCGCGCGTCAGGCCCAGGTCGAAGCCGGCCTTGGTGCCGTCGCGGTCCATGCTGGTGAGCAGCAGTTCGCCGGCGCCCAGGCTTTCCATCTTGCGCGCCCAGTCGATCGCATCGAGTCCGGTGGCGGTGCGCCCGCCGTGGGTGAACACTTCCCACTTGCCGGGCGCGACCTGCTTGGCGTCGATCGCCACCACGATGCACTGCGAGCCGTGCTTCTGCGAGGCCTCGTACACCAGCTGCGGATTGGTCACCGCCGAGGTGTTGATGCTGACCTTGTCGGCGCCCGCGTTCAGCAGGCGCCGCACGTCCTCGACCTTGCGCACGCCGCCGCCCACGGTCAGCGGAATGAACACGGTGGAGGCCACCGCTTCGATGATGTGCAGGATCAGGTCGCGTCCGTCGGACGAGGCGGTGATGTCGAGGAAGGTGATTTCGTCGGCGCCCTGCTGGTCGTAGCGGCGCGCGATCTCGACCGGGTCGCCGGCGTCGCGCAGCTCGGTGAAGTTGACGCCTTTGACGACGCGGCCCTCGGTCACGTCGAGGCAGGGAATGATGCGTTTGGCGAGCATGATGGTCAGGCGTCTTCGCTCAATTCGTCGGCGCGCAGCTGGGCCGAGGCCAGGTCGAGCGTGCCTTCGTAGATCGAGCGGCCGCAGATCACCGCCTCGATGCCCTCGTCCTGCACCGCGCACAGGTCTTCCACGTCCTTCAGGTTGTGCACGCCGCCGGACGCGATGATCGGCACCTTGACCGCCTGCGCCAGCTTGACGGTGGCGTCGATGTTCACGCCGCCCATCATGCCGTCGCGCCCGATGTCGGTGTAGACGATCGATTCGACGCCGTAGGCCTCGAACTTCTTGGCCAGGTCGATCACTTCGTGGCCCGACATCTTGCTCCAGCCGTCGGTGGCGACCTTGCCGTCCCTGGCGTCGAGGCCGACGATGATGTGGCCGGGGAAGGCGCCGCAGGCATCGTGCAGGAAGCCCGGGCTCTTGACCGCCGCGGTGCCGATGATGATGTAGGTGATGCCGTCGTCGAGGTAGCGCTCGATGGTGTCGAGGTCGCGGATGCCGCCGCCCAGTTGCACCGGGATCTCGCCGACGTCGTTATCGACCGCGAATTCCTGCACCACCCGCAGGATCGATTTGACCGCGGCCTCGTTCTTCGGCTTGCCGGCGAAGGCGCCGTTCAGGTCGACCAAGTGCAGGCGCCGCGCGCCCTTCTTGAGCCAGTGCAGCGCCATCTCGGCGGGATCTTCGGAAAAAACGGTGGCAAGTTCCATATCGCCCTGTTTCAGGCGAACGCAGTGACCGTCTTTAAGGTCGATGGCAGGAATGAGCAGCATGATCGGTATCGTAAGTAGGTTGGTTGGATCGGAAATCAGGGATTCCAGTTGACGAAATTCTGGTACAGCCGCAGGCCGGCCGCGGCGCTCTTCTCGGGGTGGAACTGGGTCGCGACGATGTTATCGCGCGCGACCGCGCAGCAGAACGGCGCGCCGTAGTCGGTCTCGCCGACGGTATGCGCGGGGTCCGCCGGCACGCCGTAGTAGCTGTGTACGAAGTAGAAGTAGCTATTGTCCGGCACCCCGTTCCAGATCGGGTGGGCGCGCGCCTGGCGCACCCGGTTCCAGCCGATCTGCGGCACCTTGAAGCGCGAGCCGTCGTCCTGCAGCCGGCCCTCGAGGCGGAAGCGCAGCACCTTACCGGGTATCAGGCCCAGCCCGGGCGTATCGCCCTCGTCGCTGCGGTCGAACAGCATCTGCTCGCCCACGCACACGCCCAGCACCGGGCGGGTGGCGAAAGCGCGCAGCACCGCGTCCTGGGCGCCCGATTCGCGCAGGCTGCGCATACAGTCGCGCATCGCGCCCTGGCCGGGCAGCACGATCCGATCGGCGCCGTCGATCTCGGCGGGGTCGGCGGAAATGACGACATGGGCCTCGGGAGCGACGGCGCGCAAGGCTTGCGCGACGGAGCGCAGATTTCCGATGCCATCGACCACAACAATTTTATTCATAGGTAGTTCAGAAGCGTCGCAGGCAAGTCTGCTTACAGGCTGCCCTTGGTCGAAGGAATGGTGCCGGCGGCGCGCGCATCGAGTTCGGCGGCCATGCGCAGCGCGCGGCCGAAGGCCTTGAACACGGTCTCGCACTGGTGATGGGCGTTCTCGCCGCGCAGGTTATCGATGTGCAGCGACACCAGCGCATGATTGACGAAACCCTGGAAGAACTCGTGCGCGAGGTCGACGTCGAAGGCGCCGATCATGGCGCGCTTCCAGGGCACATGCATCTCGAGGCCGGGACGACCGGAAAAATCGATCACCACGCGCGACAGCGCCTCGTCCAGCGGCACGTAGGCGTGGCCGTAGCGGCGGATGCCCTTCTTGTCGCCGATCGCCTTGGCCACCGCCATGCCGAGCGTGATGCCGGTGTCTTCGACCGTGTGGTGCGCGTCGATATGCAGGTCGCCGACCGCCTCCACCTCGAGGTCGATCAGGCCGTGGCGCGCGATCTGGTCGAGCATGTGGTCGAGGAAGGGCACGCCGGTGTTGAGCTTTTGCTTGCCGCTGCCGTCAAGGTTGATGGCGACGCGGATCTGCGTTTCGTTGGTGTTGCGCGTAATTTCTGCAATGCGGGTCATGGACGGTGCTCTTTAGTTCAACGATGCTTCGAAGGCATTCAGGAATGCGGCGTTTTCTTCAGGGGTGCTCACGGTCACACGGATGCAATTGGCCAGCAGTCCATGCATTTTACTCATATTTTTGATTAACACCTTGGCAGCGAGTAGTTTCGCGCAGGCATCATCGGCATTCGGTACCCGCAGCAGCAGGAAATTGGCCGCCGAGGGGAACACTTCGACACCGGGCAGCGCCGCGAGTCTCAAAGCCAGCAGGGCGCGTTCGGCGTTGATGGCGTCGGCCTGGGCGTTCAGCACGTCGACGTGATCGAGCGCGAATTCGGCCGCCACCTGTGTCAATATATTGACGTTGTAGGGCGGGCGCACCTTGTCGAACTCGGCCAGCAGGGCGGGCGCGGCCGACATGTAGCCGAGCCGGATGCCGGCCAGGCCGAGCTTGGACACGGTGCGCATCACGACCAGGTTCTCGAACTCGGGCAGGCGGCCCATGAAGCTGGCCTGGGCGAACGGCTGGTAGGCCTCGTCGACCACCACGATGCCGGTCTCGCCCAGCGCGCGGATGACCGCCACCATGGCGGCGGCGTCGTACAGGTTGCCGGTCGGGTTGTTCGGGTAGGCCAGGAACACCACCGAGGGCCGATGCGCGGCGATCGCCGCCAGCATGGCGGGCAGGTCGAGCGAGAAGTCGGCCTTCAGGGGCACGCCGACGAAGTCCGTCCCCGCGAACTGCGCCGAGCGCTGGAACATCACGAAGGCCGGCACCGGCGCCATGATCACGGCGCGCCGGTCCTGGTGCGCGGTGGCCATCGCGACGATCGAGATGATCTCGTCCGAGCCGTTGCCGAGGATGACGTTGTAGCCGGCCGGGACGCCCATCCTGGCGCAGATGCGCTGCTTGAGCGTGAGGTAGGACGGCACCGGATAGCGGTTCAGCACCGCGTCCGCCAGCCGCTGGCCCAGCTCCGCGCGCAATGGGACCGGCAACTGGTACGGGTTCTCCATCGAGTCGAGCTTGATGTAGCCGCTCGAATCGGCCACGTTGTAGCTGGTCGCCGCGCGCACGTCGGCGCGGATGATGTTGGTGATCAGGTTGTCGATGAAAGCCATGCGGCTATCGCTCCTCAAGTAATGACTGCTGTTCAGGCGCCGGCTTTTTGGCGGTCTTGCGTTTCTGGGCGGTGCCGGGTTCGGGCGCGGCCAGCCGGCTTTCGATGATCTCGCAGTAGGCGGGATTCAGTTCGAAGCCGACGAAATGGCGGCCGCAGCGCTTGGCCGCAATCGCGGTGGTGCCGCTGCCCATGAACGGGTCGAGCACCACGCCGCCCGGCGGGCACGAGGCCTTGAGCATGCGTTCGATGATTTCCAGCGGCTTCTGGGTCGGGTGGTCGGCCCGCTCCGGATGCTCGCGATGCAGGCGCGATACGCTCCACAGGTCCTTGGGGTTGTAGCCCACTTCCAGCCATTTGGCGCCGACGAAGATCGAGCGCGAACGGGCCTTCTTGGTTTCGGCGTCGTACGCGATCCGCACGGCGTCGAGGTCGAAATAGTAGTCCTTGCGCTTGACGAAGAAGCCGACGGTGTCGTGCACCGAGGTGAAGCTGCGCACGCTGCCGCCCATCGAGGGCACCCGGCGGTCCCAGATAATCTCGTTCATCATCGTCATGCGCTGCTTGAGCATCACGAAAATCTCCGGCGAAAAGCGCCAGGTCAGGAAGATGTACAGGCTGCCGTTCGGCTTCAGCTTGGGCAGCGCCCTGTCGATCCATTGCTCGGTCCAGGCCAGGTAGTCGGCCACGCTCTGCTGGTCGGAGCCGTTGCCGTAGTCCTTGCCCAGGTTGTAGGGCGGGTCGGTCAGGATCAGGTCCACCGACCCGTCGGGGATGCGCGCCAGCCCGGCCAGCGCGTCCTCGCAAAATACCTTGTCGAGCCAGTCGGCCGTCATGCCGCCCCCGCGTCGTTGCCGCGCGGGCGGGAAGCGATGGCGGCTCCCACGTCGTTGCCGCGCAGGCGGCAATCCACGGCGGCTCCCACGTCGTTCCCGCGCAGGCGGGAACCCATGGCGCGCGGGCCAAGCGAAGGCGCTATGGATTCCCGCCTGCGCGGGAATGACGTGCGGCTGGCGTTCATGGCTGGGGCTTCAAGCGCAGCTCCGCACTGCGCGCGTGCGCCTGCAGGCCCTCGCCATACGCCAGCTCCGCGGCGACCTTGCCCAGCGTCTGCGCGCCGGCTTCCGACACGAACAGGATCGACGAGCGCTTCTGGAAATCGTAGACCCCCAGCGGCGACGAAAAGCGCGCCGTGCGCGAAGTCGGCAGCACGTGGTTCGGGCCGCAGCAGTAATCGCCCAGCGCCTCGGACGAGAAGCGGCCGAGGAACATCGCGCCTGCGTGGCGGATCAGGTCGGCCCAGCGCTGCGGGTCCTCGGCCGAGATCTCGAGGTGCTCGGCGGCGATCGAATTGGCGATCGCGCAGGCCTCTTCCATGTCGCGCACCTTGACCAGCGCGCCGCGCTCGCTCATCGAGGTTGCGATGGTGGCCTGGCGCGGCATGGTCGGCAGCAGCCGGTGGATGCTCGCTTCCACCCTGGCGATGTAGCCGGCGTCGGGGCACAGCAGGATCGCTTGCGCCAGCTCGTCGTGCTCGGCCTGCGAGAACAGGTCCATCGCGACCCAATCCGGGTCGGTCGTGCCGTCGCACAGCACCAGGATCTCGGACGGGCCGGCGATCATGTCGATGCCGACAGTGCCGAACACGCGGCGCTTGGCGGCCGCCACGTAGGCGTTGCCGGGGCCGACGATCTTGTCGACCGCGGGAATCGTCGCGGTGCCGTAGGCCAGCGCGCCGACCGCCTGCGCGCCGCCGATGGTGATCACGCGCGTGACGCCGGCGATCGCCGCGGCGGCCAGCACCATCTGGTTCTTCACGCCGTCCGGGGTCGGCACCACCATCACGATTTCCTGCACGCCGGCGACCTTGGCCGGGATCGCGTTCATCAGCACCGACGACGGATAGGCCGCCTTGCCGCCCGGGACGTAGATGCCGACCCGGTCCAGCGGCGTGATCTTCTGGCCCAGCACCGTGCCATCGGGCTCGGTGTAGGTGAAGCCGCCCAGCTCCTGCTTCTGGCGCTCGTGGAAGGCGCGGATGCGGCCGGCGGCGGTGTGCAGCGCCTCGCGCTGCGCGGTGGGCAGGCCAGCCAGCGCCGCCTGCAGTTCGGCCGCGCCGACGTCGAAGGCGGCCATGCTGGCGGCGCCGCCGGGAATCCGGTCGAAGCGGTTGGTGTACTCGAGGACGGCGGCGTCGCCGCGCGTCTTCACCTCATGCAGGATCGCAGCGACGGCATGCTCGATGGCTTCGTCGGTCGACGCTTCGAACGCGAGCAGCGTGGCGAGGCGTTGTGTGAAGTCCGGCTGGGTGGAATCGAGCTTGCGTATCTGGATGGCCATGATGATGATCTAACTGATTAATTTCGACGCCCGTTCGAACGCCTCGAGAATGGGTTGCAAACGCGCGCGCTTGAGCTTGAGCGCGGCCTGGTTGACCACCAGGCGCGAGGAGATATCCATGATCTTCTCGACTTCGACCAGGTTGTTGGCGCGCAGCGTGCTGCCGGTCGAGACCACGTCGACGATCGCGTCCGACAGGCCGACCAGCGGCGCCAGCTCCATCGAGCCGTACAGCTTGATCAGGTCGACGTGCACACCCTTGGCCGCGAAGTGCTCGCGCGCGGTCTGCACGAACTTGGTGGCCACCCGCAGGCGCGCACCCTGGCGCACCGCGTTCTCGTAGTCGAAGCCGGCGTTGACCGCGACCGACATGCGGCAGCGCGCGATGTTCAGGTCGATCGGCTGGTACAGGCCTTCGCCGCCATGCTCGAGCAGCACGTCCTTGCCGGCCACGCCGAAATCGGCGGCGCCGTACTGCACATAGGTCGGCACGTCGGAGGCGCGCACGATGATGACGCGCACGCCGGGGTCGTTGGTCGCCAGGATCAGCTTGCGCGAGGTCTCCGGATTTTCCGTGACCACGATGCCGGCCGCCTGCAGCAGCGGCAGCGTGTCCTCGAAAATGCGGCCCTTCGACAGCGCCAGGATCAGCTGCGTATTCGACGGGGGCGGATTGAATGAGCTCATGGCCGGCCTACTTGATGCGCACGATGTCCGCGCCCACCGCCGACAGCTTCACTTCCATCCGGTCGTAGCCGCGGTCGAGGTGATAGATGCGGTCGATGATGGTCTGGCCTTCGGCCGCCATCGCGGCGATCACCAGCGAGGCCGAGGCGCGCAGGTCGGTCGCCATCACGGGCGCGCCCACCAGCCGGTCGACGCCCTTGATAAAGGCGGTGTTGCCTTCGATCTGGATCGCGGCGCCAAGGCGGTTCATCTCCTGCACGTGCATGAAGCGGTTCTCGAAAATCGTCTCGGTCACGCGGCTGGTGCCGGCGGCGATCGTGTTCACCGCCATGAACTGGG
>DASRXO010000042.1:0-2170 GCA_035654095.1 Telluria sp. | reverse complement strand
TCCGCGTACGCGCCTTCGGCATGTACTCCTACCGTATCGCCGACGCGCGCAAGTTCTTCACCGAGATCAGCGGCACGCGCGAGGTCTATACCCGCGAGGACGTCGAGGACCAGCTGCGCGGCATCACGCTGGCCACGATGGCCACCTCG
Organism: Telluria sp.; assembly: GCA_035654095.1. Lineage (GTDB taxonomy): Bacteria > Pseudomonadota > Gammaproteobacteria > Burkholderiales > Burkholderiaceae_D > Telluria_A. Next base: position 2,021 of record DASRXO010000042.1, on the reverse strand, counting down.
CTCGGCAGCGCGAACGTGCCCTTCCTCGACATGGCGGCCAACCAGGCGCTGATGGCGCAGCAGGTCAAGGGCGACCTAACCGCGGCCTTCGCGCGCTACGGCGTCGGCCTCGACGAATTCAACGTCGCCAGCGTCAGCCTGCCGGAAGAACTGCAGGCCGCGCTCGACGAACGGATCGGCGCCGGCATGAAGGGCGGACTGTCGGCCGACAAGATGGGCGGCTTCACCAAGTTCCAGGTCGCCAGCAGCATTCCGCTGGCGGCGCAGAACGAAGGCGGGCTGGCCGGCATCGGCGCGGGCATCGGCGCCGGCGCGGCGATCGGCCAGGCCATGGCGCAGGGCATGAGCGGCGCGCTGGCGCCCCCACCCGCGCCCGCCCCAGCCGGCGCGCCGGCCGAGGACTCGATCGAAAACCGCCTGCAAAAGCTCAAGGGCCTGCTCGACAAGGGCCTGATCTCGGCCGCCGATTACGACAGCACCAAGGCCGAACTGCTGAAAAAGCTGATCGGCTAAGCGGCTGCCTATGCAGATCGTTTCCTGTCCCAGCTGCGGCGCGGAACTCACCTTCCGCTCGCACGCCGCGGTGTGCGCGGTGTGCGAATTCTGCCGCGCCACGGTGCTCAAGGACGCCGGCGCGGTCAAGGACCTCGGCAAGATGTCGTCGGTGCTGGAGGACTTCACGCGCATCCAGATCGGCACCGCGGGCACGCTGGGCGGGCGCAATTTCACCGTGGTCGGGCGGATCCAGCTGCGCTACGCCGCCGGCATGTGGAACGAGTGGTTCCTGCTGTTCGACGACACCAGCACCGCATGGCTGGGCGATTCGTCCGGCCTGTACACCATCACCACCGAACGCGCGGTGGAAGGCGCGCTGCCAACGTTCGGCGAGATCGAACCGGGCAAGCTGTACACCATCGGCGGCCAGCGCTACACCGCGTCCGAGAAGCGCAGCGCCGAATGCATCGGCGGCCAGGGCGAGCTGCCGTTCCGGGTCGGCGCGGGCTGGCAGGCGCGCGTGGCCGACTTTCGCGCCGGCGCCTCCTTCATCACGCTCGACTACTCCGATAGCGAGACCCCGGTGGTCTACAACGGCGTCTCGGTCACGCTCGAAGGGATGCGCTGCCAGCTGCTGCGCGACGACGACCAGATCAAGGCCAGCGCCGGCAAATACCGCGGCAAGCTCGATGCGCTCGAGTGCCCGTCCTGCGGCACCGGTATCAAGTACCTGCCCGGCGTGACCACCAGCCTGGTGTGCCCGAGCTGCGCGGCGCAGCTCGACGCGGCCGGCCCGCAGGCGCAGGTGCTGGCGCAGGGCGAGAAGGTCGATCGGGTGCGCATCACGATTCCGCTGGGTGCCGAGGCCAAGATCAACGGCAACGACTACCAGGTGATCGGCGCCATGGTCCGCGCCGACGCCGAGGGCAGCGCGTGGACCGAGTACCTGCTGTACAACACCCGCTCCACCTTCTTCTGGCTGATCGAGACCGACCAGGGCTGGTCGCGCGCCAGCGTGATGGACAGCTGGCCGGACTGGAGCTGGACCGGCGCCGACCACGCCGACCTCGACAAGGTCAGCTACAACAAGCTGTATGACTATCCGGCCCGGGTCCAGTTCGCCGCCGGCGCCTTCAACTGGCGCGTGGCGGCCGGCGACGAAGTGCGGGTGTTCGAATTCGAGAACGGCCAGACGCGGCTCGCGGCGGAACTGACGGCCGACGAGATGACCTGGTCGCGCTCCGTCCCGGTGGCCTTCGACCAGGTCAAGGCCTGGTTCGGGACGGCACTGCGCGCCGACGCGATGCGCGGCCAGCAATCGGACACCATGCCCGACAGCGTCAGCACCCGCAAATTCATGTGGTGGATCCTCGGGCTGAACGCGATCCCGCTGCTGCTTAACTTCGGCGGTTCGTTCACCTACGTGGCGCTGGCGCTGCTGGCGATCTACCTGCCGGCCAAGTTTTTCGCGTCGGGCGCCAAAGGCAAGCAATGAACAACAAGTTCTTCATCTACGCGCTGTTCGT
>DASRXO010000041.1:0-2247 GCA_035654095.1 Telluria sp. | reverse complement strand
AGCACGTGCACATGCTGATCCGCGGGCCGGGGCTGGCGGCCAGCATGTCGAGCTACCTGATCGAACGCATCGCGGCCACGCCCAACATCACGCTGCACACCCACACCCAGCTGACCGCGCTCGAGGGCGACGGCGAGTGCCTGACCGGCGTGCGCTGGCAGCACAAGAACGACGCGCCGCTGCACAAGGCGGTGCGGCGCGTGTTCCTGTTCGTGGGGGCCGATCCGAATACCGACTGGCTGTCCGATTGCGGGGTGCAGGTCGACCAGCACGGCTTCGTGATGACCGGCACCGACGTGATGATGGCGCGCTGCCGCGTGACCGGCCAGATGCTCAATCCGGACGGCTCATTGCACGGCCACCTGGAAACCACGGTGGCCGGCGTGTTCGCGATCGGCGACGTGCGCGCGGGGTCGACCAAGCGGGTCGCCGCCGCGGTGGGCGAAGGCGCGGCGGTGGTCGCCCAGCTTCATTCCTACCTGGCGGTGCCGCGCTGATTGTCCGTGGGCACGGCAATGCCGTACCCACCCTACACGGCATGATGCGCCCCATTCCGCGTAGGGTGGGTACGGCTCGCCGTGCCCACGCGGCATGCGGCTTAGCGCAATGGAGTCGGATACGTCGCGACGCTGACGTTGCCGTCCTTGTCCACCGCCTGCACGCCGAAGAAGTACGCATCCTTGGACAGCTTGATGGTCGCCTCGGTCGCCTTGCCGACGAATTCGGAACCCTGCCACTGCGCGGCCGTGGTCTCGCGCCACACGACGCGGTAGCCGGCCAGGTCGGGCTCGGTGTTGGCCTGCCATACCAGCGAGGTGTCGTTCTCCAGCTTGGCGGTGCGCACCTTCACCTGCTGCGGCGCGGCCGGCGCCAGCGCCAGCGACGCGAGCGAGGCCGCATTCACGCGCGCCACCTTGGCGATGTAGTTGAAGTCGTCAAATTCGGCCAAGTCGCCATACACCTTGCCGTCTGCCGTGCGCAAGTCCTGGTGCTGGTGCGCGAAGTTCTCGTTCGGCTCGGTGAAGCGCACCGCCGCATAGCCCTGGTCGAGGAAGGCGCTGTGATCGCCGCCGCGCAGGTAGCGGTCGCGGCGCTGGACCACGGTCACCTTGAAGCCGGGCACATAGCGCTCGCCGACTTCCTTGATCTGGCGCGCCAGCTGGCGCGTCGCCGAATCGTTCTCGCCGCCGGTGGCCAGCAGCGCGCGATTGGCGTCGCTCATTTCCTTGACGGCCGGGATGCTTTCGGCATACAGGCGCACTTGCGACGCATCGACCTTGCCCTCGTCGCTGCGCGAGCTGCCGATGATGTCGTTGTTGAGCATGCCGGCGATGTTGAGGTTCTTCTGCCTGGCTTGCTCGGCCCAGTGGCGCGAGCCCAACAGGCCCTGCTCTTCGCCGGCCACGGTCATGAACACCAGCGTCGCGTCGAACTTGTATTTCGACATGACGCAGGCCATTTCCATCACTGCCGCGGTGCCGGAGGCGTCGTCGTTGGCGCCAGGTGCGGTGCCGGTGCTATTCATGATGTCGGTGACGCGCGAATCGTAGTGGCCGCTGACGACATACATCCGGTCCTTCGACTCGGCCTGGCTACCCGGCAGCGTGGCGACCACGTTGACCAGTTCGGTCGGCTTCGAAATACGCGCCGAGATCGGCGTAATGCTGGTGTCGAACTCGACCTGCAAACGGCCGCCCGACGCCGCGCCGCAGCGCTCGAGTTCGCTCTTGATCCAGCGCCGCGCCGCGCCGATGCCGGTGGTATCGGACACCGTGTCCGACATCGTGTGGCGGGTCTGGAAGCTGACCAGCTTGTCGACATAGGCCTGGATACGCTTGGGCGAAATCTCGGCCACGATCTTGTCGATCTCGGCCTGGTGGCGCGTGAGCTCGGGCGCCGGCGGCGCGGCGGCGGTGGTGGCGCCGGCGGCGATGGCGAGGACGCTCGCGAGCAGCGTTTTGGAAGAGGTCAAGCGGGTCATGAACAATCCTTTAAGCGATGGTGGGAAATTGGTTGTGGTTATCTTCTCATGACACAGGGGAAAAAAGCACGTCCATACGCGCAAAAAAAATGGGGCTTCACGGGATTCCCGGGAGCCGCGTGTCATTCCCGCCTGCGCGCACTAGTGTCCGGAATAATTTGCTTGACTAAGCTGGGAGGGGTTGCAGGCATTGGATTAGGGGCGTATACCCGAGTTTGCCGACTCAACTAATCCAAACCTGCAACATGTTCAGCATAACGACTTTT
>DASRXO010000040.1:0-2714 GCA_035654095.1 Telluria sp. | reverse complement strand
TTGCCGGCGGCCATCGGCAGCGGCTCGACCGGCTTGCCGGTGGGCCAGATCGACACGAAGAAATGGTTCTTGCCGCAAGTCGGCGTACGCTGGGATATCAACAAGAACGACCAGGTGTTCGCCAGCGTGCAGCAAAACATGCGCCAATTCGTCACCTACGGCGGCGGCGGCCTGTCGCCATGGAGCCTGGCGACCCAGGCGGCCTTCGACCTGTTCGCCGCCACCGCGAAACCGGAAACCTCGGTCACCTACGAGCTGGGCTTGCGTGACACGCGCAAGCTCGACCTGGGCCCGATCACCGCCTTCGATGGCCAGATCGACCTCTACCACGTCGATTTCAGCAATCGCCTGCTGGCGATCAGCTCCAACCCGATCATTACGTCCTTCGTCGGCGGCACCACGCTGCTGGCCAACGTCGGCAGCGTCAAGACCGATGGCGTCGATCTTGCCGGCACCTTGCATTTCGGCCGCGATTTTTCGCTCTACGATGCGGTGTCGTACAATAGCTCGAAGTATCAGGACAATTACACGTCGGGTACCAGTATCGTGCCAACCGCCGGCAAGACCGTGCCAGGCTCGCCGGACTGGATGAATAAATTCGTCGCCACCGCCAATATCGGCAGTATCGAAACTCAGCTGACGGGGGATTTTGTGGGCCGCCGCTATGCAACTTACACCAACGACCTCGCGATCCCCGGTTATTTCCTGCTGGGCTTGAACGTGTCCGGCAAATTGCCCGTGCCGACGGGTTTCCTGAAGAACGCGCGCTGGAACCTGGCCGTCAGCAACCTGGCGAACCGCCAGGGCATCCTGGAACTCAACGGCAGCTACGTCGCCAGCGGCAGCTACGCCGCTTACATGATCCCGCCGCGCCAGGGTTTCCTGACCTTGAAGGCCGATTTCTAATGGGCGCCATCCTGATCGCCCAGCGCGGCTTTTCGCGCCGTACCTTGCTCAAGGCCGCGGCGGCGGGCGCCGCCGTGGGCGCGATGCCGGCGCTGGCCCTGGCCCAGGCCAAGCCCGGTCGCCTGGACCCGAACGCCAAGCCGCTGCTGTTCGCCCACCGCGGGGCCAGCGCGCTGCGCCCCGAGCACACGCTGGCGTCCTACGCCAAGGCCATCGCCGACGGCGCCGACTATGTCGAGCCGGACCTGGTGATGACCAAGGATGGCGTGCTGGTGGCACGCCATGAAAACCACCTGACCGACACCACCGACGTCGGCACACGGCCCGAATTCGCCAGCCGCCGCACCAAAAAAATCATCGATGGCCAAGCCCACGATGGCTGGTTCGTCGACGACTTCACGCTGGCCGAACTGAAAACCCTGCGCGCGGTGGAACGCCTGTCGACGATCCGCCTCGCCAACGCCGCCTACAACGGCCAGTTCCAGATTCCCTCCTTCGAGGAAATCATCGATTTCGTCGCCGCCGAGTCGGCCACCCGCGGCCGCGTGATCGGCATCGTGCCGGAACTGAAAAGCTCGACCTACTTTGCCAGCGTGGGCCTGCCGATGGAAGACCGCTTCGTTGCCACCCTGATGGCGCACGAGTACAGCCGGCGCGCGCCGATCGAGATCCAGTCCTTCGAAGTCGCCAACCTGAAATATCTGCGCAAGAAACTGGGCCGTCCCGCCAATGTGCGCCTGATGCAACTGGTGGCCGGCGGTCCGCTGCGGCCGAGCGACGTGGCCGCCGCCGGGGGCAGCATGACGTTCGCGGACATGATCACGCCGGCCGGCATGCGCGCGATCGCCAGCTATGCCGACGTGGTGGCGCCGCCCACCCGCGCCATCATCCCGCTCGGCAAGGATGAGCGCCTGACGGCACCCACCGCCTTCGTCAGCGATGCGCACCAGGCGGGCTTGCTGGTGCATATCTGGACCTTCCGTCCCGAGAACGTGTTCCTGGCGGCCGACTTCCGCAACGGCGCCGGCATCAATGCGCGCAACGAGGCCGGGTCCGTCGCCGAGATCAAGCGTTACATCGACACCGGCATCGACGGCTTCTTCAGCGACGATTCGGCGCTGGGACGGGCCGCCATCGATTCCTGATCGCCCTGGCTGACGCCGATTCTGCCGCCGCGCCGGCGCAACGCTACCGCGATGGAGCGTTTCGCCGGCGCATTTTTTTGGATGCAGGAAATCCCAAGATAAGTAATAATCGCTTGTCAATTTTTTTCGGGAAATCCATGAACTCCATTCGCGCAGCTTGCTTTTTGACTTACGCTCTCTTTGGGATGACGCGTGTTTACGCCGCCGACGGCGTCGATGCCGCCATGATCAACCGGATCGCCGACGAAGGCTATAACCGCGGCCAGGTGGTCAAGCTGGCGGCCCACCTCAGCGACCAGATCGGCGGGCGGATGACGAATTCGCCGGCCATGCGCGAAGCCGAGAAATGGAGCCAGGGCATGTTCCGCAGCTGGGGGCTCAAGGATGTGCACGCCGAGGCCTTCGACTTCGGGCGCGGCTGGTGGATCGAATCGGCGCACAGCCGCATGGTCGCCCCGCGCGCGCTGGAATTGCACTCGATCCCGATCGCGTGGACGCCTGCCACCAAAGGCCCCGTCACGGCGCCGGTAATCGTCGCCCCGATCCGCCATCAGCGCGATTTGGCGGAGTGGAAGGGCAAGTTACGAGGCAAGATCGTCTTGATCAGCTACCCGGAGGCGCCGAAGGACGCGACGACCCCGGACTTCAAGCGGCTCGACGATG
>DASRXO010000039.1:0-2609 GCA_035654095.1 Telluria sp. | reverse complement strand
TGCAGGCATACCCCACCACGCCGAAGCCAAGCTGCTCCAGCTCGGGCAGCAAGCCGGCTTCCTCGAGATACAGGGTGACGGTCTTGGAGCCCGGCGCGAGCGAGCTTTTGACCCAGGGCTTGCGGGTCAGGCCGCGCCGGTTGGCGTTGCGCGCGATCAGCCCGGCCGCGATCATGTTGCGCGGGTTGTTGGTGTTGGTGCAGCTGGTGATCGCGGCGATGATCACCGCGCCGTCCGGCATGCGGCCCGGCTCGTTCTCGACCTTGCCGGCGATGCCGCGCGCGGCCAACTCCGAGGTCGGCACCCGGCTGTGCGGGTTGGACGGGCCGGCGATATTGCGCACCACGGTCGACAGGTCGAACCTGAGCACGCGCTCGTACTCGGCGGTCTTCAGGCTGTCGGCCCACAGGCCGGTCTGCTTCGCGTAGAGCTCCACCAGCCGGACCAGTTCATCGTCGCGGCCGGTGAGCTTCAGGTACTTGATGGTCTGCTCGTCGATGTAGAACATGGCGGCGGTCGAGCCATACTCGGGCGCCATGTTGGAGATGGTCGCGCGGTCGCCCAAGGTCAGGTGGGCGGCGCCGGCGCCGAAGAATTCGAGATAGGACGAGACCACCTTTTGCTTGCGCAGGAACTCGGTCAGCGCCAGCACGATGTCGGTCGCGGTGATGCCCGGCTGCGGCTTGCCGGTCAGCTCGACGCCGATGATGTCCGGCAGCCGCATCCACGAGGCGCGGCCCAGCATCACGCTTTCGGCCTCCAGGCCGCCGACGCCGATCGCGATCACGCCCAGCGCATCGACCATCGGCGTGTGCGAATCGGTGCCGACCAGCGTGTCGGGGAAGGCCACGCCGTCGGCCACCTGCACCACGGGCGACATGCGCTCGAGGTTAATCTGGTGCAGGATGCCGTTCCCCGGCGGGATCACGTCGATGTTCTTGAACGCCTTCTTGGTCCAGTTGATGAAGTCGAAGCGGTCTTCGTTGCGGCGGTCTTCGATCGCGCGGTTTTTCTCGAACGCGTCGGGGTCGAAACCGCCGCATTCGACCGCCAGCGAGTGGTCCACCACCAGCTGGGTCGGCACCACCGGGTTGACCAGCGCCGGGTCCCCGCCTTGCGCGGCGATCGCGTCGCGCAGGCCGGCCAGGTCCACCAGCGCGGTCTGGCCGAGGATGTCGTGGCAGACCACGCGCGCCGGGAACCACGGGAAGTCGAGGTCGCGCCGGCGTTCGATGAACTGGGTCAGCGAGGCGCCAAGGGTGGCCGGGTCGCAGCGGCGCACCAGGTTCTCGGCCAGCACGCGCGAGGTGTAAGGCAGCCTGTCGTAGGCGCCGGGCTGGATCGCATCGACCGCGGCGCGCGCGTCGAAGTAATCCAGGCTGGTGCCCGGCAGGGGTGTGCGATGTGCGGTGTTCATATTATGTACGGTCCTTGATCGGAACGAACTTCAGGTCTTCCGGACCGACGTAGTTGGCGCTCGGGCGGATGATCTTGTTGTCGATGCGCTGTTCGATCACGTGGGCGGCCCAGCCGGAGGTGCGCGAGATCACGAACAGCGGCGTGAACATCGCGGTCGGCACACCCATCATGTGGTACGACACGGCGGAGAACCAGTCGAGGTTGGGGAACATCTTCTTGATGTCCCACATGACGCTTTCGAGGCGCTCGGCGATGTCGAACATCTTCATCGAGCCGGCTTCCTGCGACAGCGTGCGCGACACTTCCTTGATCATCTCGTTGCGCGGGTCGGAGATGGTGTACACCGGATGGCCGAAGCCGATCACGACTTCCTTGTTCTCGACGCGCTTGCGGATGTCGGCTTCGGCTTCGTCGGCGTTTTCGTAGCGCTTCTGGATTTCGAAGGCGGCTTCGTTGGCGCCGCCGTGCTTCGGTCCGCGCAGCGCGCCGATCGCGCCGGTGATGGCCGAGTGAATGTCGGAGCCGGTGCCGGCGATCACGCGCGCGGTGAAGGTCGAGGCGTTGAATTCGTGTTCGGCGTACAGGATCAGCGAGGTGTGCATCGCCTTGACCCAGGCGTCGGACGGCTGCTCGCCATGCAGCAGGTGCAGGAAGTGGCCGCCGATCGAATCGTCGTCGGTCTCGACCTCGATGCGCTTGCCGTTATGGCTGTAGTGGTACCAGTACAGCAGCATCGAGCCGAACGACGCCATCAGGCGGTCGGCGATCTCGCGGGCGCCGGGCATGTTGTGGTCGTCTTTTTCGGGCAGCGCGCAGCCGAGGGCGGACACGCCGGTGCGCATCACGTCCATCGGATGGGCGGCGGCGGGCAGCGCTTCGAGCGCCGCTTTCACCGCCTGCGGCAGGCCGCGCATCGCCTTCAGGCGGGTCTTGTAGGCCGCCAGTTCGGACGCGGTCGGCAGTTTGCCGTGCACCAGCAGGTAGGCGATTTCTTCGAACTCGCAGGTGTCGGCGACGTCGAGGATGTCGTAGCCGCGGTAGTGCAGGTCGTTGCCGGTTTTGCCGACCGAGCACAGGGCCGTGTTACCGGCCGTCACGCCGGACAGGGCGACCGATTTCTTTGGTTTGAAGGCGACCGCTTCGGCCGGGGTGTTTGCTTTGTCTGTCATGTGATTTTTCCTCGTGATCCG
>DASRXO010000038.1:0-3836 GCA_035654095.1 Telluria sp. | reverse complement strand
ATCGAGACAAAAGAAGCTCGTGCGCGAAGATGGCGACGAAACGAAGAGGCTAGGACTTTGGCGGAAATGCAACCATGCCTCTTCTGATCCCGATGTCAATAAAATTATTCCGGACACTAGTGCGCCTGCGCGGGAACGACGCAGTCGATGAAGCGCCAAAAAAAAGCCCCTGGACCAGGGGCTTGACCGGCATGCCGCCAGTCCGGCGGCAAGCGCACAGGATCAATCGCGAATCTCCAGCGCGCGGTTCAGGCTCAGCGCGCCCAGCGAGCAGACCGCGCCCGACAGCAGGTACAGGCCCACATAATCGAGCCCGAAGCGCGCCGCCACGGCCAGCGCGACCAGCGGCGCGAAGCCGGCGCCCACCAGCCACGACAGGTCCGAAGTCAGGGCCGCGCCGGTATAGCGATACTTGAGCGGGAAGTTGGCGGTGACCGCGCCGGCCGCCTGTCCATACGACAGCCCCAGCAGCCCGAACCCGAGCAGGATGAAGATGTTCTGCCCGGTCTCGCCGCCGTTCATCAAGCTCGGCACCAACAGGCTGAAAACCGCGATCAGGCAGGCCAGCGCCCCCAGCGTGGTGCGCCGGCCGAAGCGGTCGGCGATCAGGCCCGAGGCGATCACGCCGAGCGCCATAAAGCCAGCGCCCAGCATCTGGATCGCCAGGAAGCCGGCCACCGGGCGCGGCGAATACAGGGTGATCCACGACAGCGGAAACACCGTCACCAGATGGAACAAGGCATAGCTGGCCAGCGCGGCCAGCGCGCCGATCACGACGTTCGCGCCTTGCAGCCGCGCCAACTCGACGACCGGGGTCGGCTCCAGCTCGCGCACTTCCAGCAAGTGCGCATACTCGTTGGTCGAGATCAGCCGCAGGCGCGCGAACAGCGCCACCACGTTGATGGCGAACGCGACATAGAACGGGTAGCGCCAGCCCCACTCCAGGAAGTCCTTGCTGTCGAGATTGGACAGCAGGTACCAGAACACGCCGGTCGCGATCAGGAAACCGACCGGCGCGCCGAGCTGGCCCAGCATCGCATACCAGCCGCGCCGCTTCGGCGGCGCGTTCAAGGCCAGCAGCGAGGGCAAGCCGTCCCACGAGCCGCCCAGCGCCAGGCCCTGCCCGATCCGCAGCGCGGCCAGCAGCACGATCGAGGTCGTCCCCAGGTGCGAGTAGGTGGGCAGGAATGCAATCGCCGCGGTCGACCCGCCGAGCAGGAACAGCGCCATCGTGAGCTTGGCCTCGCGCCCGAAGCGGCGCTGGATCGCCATCGAGACCACGGTCCCGATCGGCCGCGCCACGAACGCCAGCGCGAAGATGGCAAATGCGTACAGCGTGCCGGTCAGGTGATCGGCGAACGGGAAGAATACCGACGGGAACACCAGTACCGACGCGATCGCATACACAAAAAAGTCAAAATATTCGGACGCCCTGCCGATGACCACCCCGACCGCGATCTCGCCCGGGGCGATCGGCGCATGATCGAGGTTCAGCCTGCGCGCGCCACCGCCGCTCGCAGGAAAATCCGCCGGATTGCCGGCGTCGGGTGTATTGACGCTAAATGTCACCATGTCTCCTCCTTGTATTTTTTTGGTACTTCAAGCGCAGTGTAGGACAATTTGTCCAATCGCGGTGGCGCAATTAACACGCTACAGTAGGGTGTTCCCAACCTCTCCCTACCGCACGCATGCTTCATTCACTCGCCCGTCGCTGGCTGCTCCTGACCCCGCTCCTGTTGCTGAGCGCATGCAACAGCGTGGTCATGAAGCCGTCCGGCGACATCGCCGCCCAACAAGCGCACCTGATCGTGGTCTCGACCGCGCTGATGCTGTTGATCATCGTCCCGGTCCTCGCGTTGATTGTCATCTTCGCCTGGCGTTATCGGAAAAATAACACAGCCGCGACCTACACACCCGATTGGGACCACTCTACCACGCTGGAGTTGCTGATCTGGGGCGCACCGCTGCTGATCATCATCGCGCTCGGCCTGATCACCTGGATCAGCACCCACCTGCTCGACCCGTACCGGCCGCTGCAGCGCATCGACGCCGCGCGCGCCGTCCCGGCCGGCACCAAGCCGCTGGTGGTGGAAGTGGTCGCGCTCGACTGGAAGTGGCTGTTCATTTATCCGGAACAGGGCATCGCGACGGTCAACGAATTGGTCGCCCCGGTCGACGTGCCGGTGCAATTCAAGATCACCGCCTCGAGCGTGATGAACTCGTTCTACATTCCCGCGATGGCCGGCCAGGTGTATGCGATGCCGGGCATGCAGACGATGCTCAATGCGGTCATCAACAAGCAAGGCGTGTTCGACGGTTTCTCGGCCAACTACAGCGGCGCCGGCTTCTCCGACATGCGCTTCAAGTTCCACGCCAAGGATGCGGCCGGCTTCGACGCCTGGGTGCAATCGATGAAGTCGGGCAGCGGCGCGCTCGGCCGCGCCGCCTACCTGCAGCTCGAGAAACCGAGCCAGCGCGAGGCCGTGCGCCACTACGGCACGGTCGACGCCGACCTGTACGACGCGGTCTTGAACCGCTGCGTCGAGGCCGGCGCGACATGCCTCAGCGACATGATGGCCGACGACGCCCGGCGCGCCGCCGCCATGGGCTCGCCGGCGCGGCCGGACGTTGCCGCGCGCATGCTGGCCGACGCCAGCGCCGCACTCTGCACCACGCCAACCACCCCTGTAAAGAAGAACGATGCAAAACCAAACTGACCTCAGCTCCCTGCTGTTCGGGCGCCTCAGCTGGGAGGCCATCCCTTACCATGAACCGATCCTGATCGCCACCTTCCTCATGGTCGCGCTGGGCGGCGGCGCGGTGCTCGCGCTGCTCACCCGCTTCCGCCTGTGGGGTCCGCTGTGGCGCGACTGGGTCACCAGTATCGACCACAAGCGCATCGGCATCATGTACGTGGTGCTCGGCCTGGTGATGCTGCTGCGCGGCTTCGCCGATGCGCTGATGATGCGCGCCCAGCAAGCGGCCGCGTTCGGCGATTCGGCCGGCTTCCTGCCGCCGCACCACTACGACCAGGTGTTCACCGCGCACGGCGTGATCATGATCTTCTTCGTCGCGATGCCGCTGGTGACCGGGCTGATGAACTACGTGGTGCCGCTGCAGATCGGCGCGCGCGACGTCGCCTTCCCCTTCCTGAACAACTTCAGCTTCTGGATGACCGCGTTCGGCGGCGCCCTGATCATGGTCTCGCTGTTCGTCGGCGAATTCGCGCGCACCGGCTGGCTGGCCTACCCGCCGCTGTCGGGCATCATGGCCAGCCCGGACGTCGGGGTCGACTACTACATCTGGTCGCTGCAGATCGCCGGCGTCGGCACCACGCTGTCCGGGATTAACCTGATCGCCACCATCATCAAGATGCGCGCGCCCGGCATGGCCATGATGAAGATGCCGGTCTTCACCTGGACCGCGCTGTGCACCAACGTGCTGATCGTCGCCGCCTTCCCGATCCTGACCGCGGTCCTCGCCATGCTCTCGCTCGACCGCATGGTCGGCACCCACTTCTTCACCAGCGACCTGGGCGGCAACGCCATGATGTACGTGAACCTGATCTGGATCTGGGGCCACCCCGAGGTCTACATCCTGGTGCTGCCGGCGTTCGGCATCTTCTCGGAAGTGGTCTCCACCTTCTGCGGCAAGCGCCTGTTCGGCTACACCTCGATGGTCTACGCCACCGTGGTGATCACGATCCTGTCCTACCTGGTCTGGCTGCACCACTTCTTCACCATGGGCTCGGGCGCCAGCGTCAACTCCTTCTTCGGCATCACCACGATGATCATCTCGATCCCGACCGGGGCCAAGATCTTCAACTGGCTGTTCAC
>DASRXO010000037.1:0-4379 GCA_035654095.1 Telluria sp. | reverse complement strand
CGGCTTCCGCGCCTATTACCGCTACGTCCCCAAGGGCAAATTCACGGTCGAATACACTGTGCGCCTCAACAACGCCGGCCGTTTCGAGATGCCTGCCACGCGGGTGGAAGCGATGTATGCGCCGGAGGTCTTCGGCGAGCTGCCGGTGGCCAAGATGGATGTGACTGCTGCGGGAAAATAGCATGGTCTGGCGCGAGATCTTTGTTCGCAAGAGGATGGTGCTCGCCGCGCGGGTGCTGGCGGGCGCCTGCGTTTGCGTAGGTGCCTGCCTTGCCTTGCTGGTCGTGACGGCGCAGGTGCCGCGCTACGAGCAGGTGCGCGCGGCGCAGCGCGGTTCGGAGTCGGTGCTGCTGGACCGCAATGACGTGGTGCTCGAACGCCTGCGCCTCGATCACCGCCAGCGCATGCTGGAATGGATCGACCTCGACGCGATGGCGCCGGTGCTGCTGCGCGCGGTCGTGGTGTCCGAGGATCAGCGTTTCTGGTCGCATCCGGGCGTCGATCCGGTGGGTGCGCTGTCCGCGCTGATCGACAACCTGCATCGCAGCCGTGCGCGCGGGGCCAGCACGATCAGCATGCAGCTGGCCAGTTTGCTCGACCAGTCGAACCGGCGCAGCTGGCTTGGCAAACTCGGGCAGATGCGCGACGCCATGGCGATCGAACTACACTGGAGCAAGCGCGAGATCCTCGAGGCCTACCTCAACCTGGTGCCGTTTCGCGGCGAACTGGTCGGCATCGACGCCGCATCGCGCGGCTTGCTGGCCAAGGGGCCGGATGGCCTCGACAGCGCCGATGCCGCGGTGCTTGCCGCGCTGATCCGCGGACCGGGTGCCGCGCGGCACCGCGTCGGCCAGCGCGCATGCGCCGCCCTGCGCAGCATGCAGATGGCGTCGAGCTGCGACCGCGCCGCGTTCGTCGCGACCGTCTTGCCGCAGTCCAGCTACCCCATGCCTGGCATCGACGACGCGCCCCATCTGGCGCGCCGCCTGTTGCGTGCGCCAGGCGAGCAGCTCAAGGTGACGGTCGACGCTTCCCTGCAGCGCTTCGCCAGCGAAACCTTGCGCACCCACCTCGCGGAACTGACCGAGCGCAACGTCGAGGACGGCGCCATCGTCGTGCTGGACAATCGCAGCGGCGAGGTGCTGGCCTATGTCGGCTCCAGCGGCGACCTGTCGGACGCCTCCGCCGTCGATGGCGTTGCGGCGGCGCGCCAGCCGGGGTCGACGCTGAAGCCTTTTCTCTACGGGCTGGCAATCGACCAGCGCTGGCTGACCGCCAGCTCCGTGCTCGACGATTCGCCACTGGCCTTGAATACGCCATCGGGCCTGTACATTCCCCAGGATTACGACCGGAATTTTCATGGCGCGGTCAGCGTCCGCTCGGCGCTGGGATCGTCGCTGAATGTGCCGGCCGTGCGCGCGCTGACCATGGTCGGTGTGGATCGCTTTCTCGGCACCTTGCGCGACCTGGGCATGAGCAGCCTGACGCGCGATGCCGACCACTATGGCTTCGGCCTGGCCTTGGGCGGCGCCGAAACCAACCTGCTGGAACTGAGTAACGCCTATCGCGCGCTGGCCAATGGCGGAGCATGGACGCCGGTGCGCTTCACGCAGAACCAGGCGCCGGTGGCCGGTCGCCAAGTGCTCGGTGCGCAGGCCAGCTTTATCGTCGGCGACATCCTGTCCGACCCGACTGCGCGGGCGATCACCTTTGGACTGTCGAGTGCCTTGTCGACGCGGACCTGGGCGGCGGTCAAGACCGGCACCAGCAAGGGCATGCGCGACAACTGGACGATTGGCTATACGAGCCGCTACACCGTCGGCGTTTGGGTCGGCAATTTCTCGGGCGCGCCGATGTGGGACGTGTCTGGCGTGACCGGCGCCGCACCGATCTGGCGCGACATGGTGGAGCATTTGCACGAACAGCTGGCGGGCCGCGCACCACTGCCGCCGGCCGGCGTGCAGCGGCAGGAGGTGGTATTCAAGCCGGCATTCGAAGCGCCGCGCAGCGATTGGGTCATCGTCGACGGCACCAGGCCGGCCGAGGCGAGCATCACGCGACAGCTGGTTGCCGCGCGCGCGCAGCTGATTGCGCCGCCGGATGCCGCGATCATTGCGCCCGATCCCGATATTCCCGAGCGGCGGCAATCGCTGCTGCTGCAAGCGAGCAGCGCAGCGCGAACATGCCTGCGCCTGGATGACAAGCCGGTCGCACGCTGCGGCCGGAGCATGGCGCTACTGACGCTGCCCGCCGCGGGCAGGCATGTGCTGACGCTGACAGATCCGAAAGGCGCCCTGCTCGACACGCATGTGTTTCACGTTCGCGGACTGAGCGCGAAGCCGGCCGGGCCATCGAAAGGCTAGCAGATGAGTGCATCGCGACGAGGTGGCATCAAATCGACCGGAAGCGGGCGTATTTTGATTTGGCGAGGCGGAAGTGTCTGGATCGGCCGTGCGGAAGAATCGACCGATGTTCATTCGCATCATGCTATCCAGATCACCTTCGCGCTTTCCAAGGGCGATTTGCGATTTCGATCTCCCGGCGAGGACTGGCAGAGCTATGCGGCAGCCGTCATCCCTGCGCACCACCCTCACGCTTTTGAAGCACGGGGCGAGCTTGTCGCACTGGTGTTTGTCGAACCTGAATCGCGTGAAGGTCAGGCCATACGCGAGCGGTTTTGCCATGGAATCGCATCCCTCTCAGGCGAAATTGGTCTTCCCGACATTGCCGCGCTCGCTGTGGCCTACAATGAAAAACGCGCCGATCAGGAATTGATTGCTTGCGCACGCACGGTGATTGTTAACCTGGCCGCAACCAGCCCTCGGCCATCGGCACCGCTCGATAAAAGAATCTTGCGCGCGATCGAGCTGCTGCACGAGCGCATTGACCAGACGATCAGTCTCGCTGACATTGCAGAGTCGGTGCACCTGTCCCCTGAACGTTTTCGGCATCTGTTTATCGACCATACCGGTATTCGCTTCCGGCCTTACGTTCTGTGGCTGCGCCTCGGCAGCGCTCTCTCATGCTATGCAGCCGGCGCGAGCCTTACCGACGCCGCCTATGCCGGGGGATTTGCCGACGCCGCTCACTTTTCCCGTACGTTCAAGCGGATGTTTGGTGTTACGCCGGTCAGTATCCAGCCCGAATAGCCGTTTCGTTCAAGCCAGCGCGGGCGCCAGCTCCTACACTGGCCACTCACTTCAACCTAAACGGAAAAACATCATGAACACATCCAATGAATCCCCTTGCACGTGCAGCCCTTGCGTTGGCGCGAGCTGCCAATGCGGTTGTCAGTCGTCCCCGAAACAGGTGGCGTGCAACTGTGGCCCGCAATGCCGCTGCGGCGAGAACTGCACGTGCAAGAGCAACACTCCCCAGACCTGACCAGGAAAAAAACTTGGAATATTTAATCGGCGTGGTCGTTGCCTTAGCGGTGTCACTGTCAGCAACGCTGATCGGATTTGACCGCGATCGGGCATTTTACCCAACCCTCATTGTGGTCATCGCTTTCTACTACGGGCTATTTGCCGTCACGGTAGGCTCGGTGAGCACCCTGCTGATGGAGTTGGCTTTTATTGCCGCTTTTTTCGGCTTGGCTGTGTTCGGGTTCAAACGAAATTTGTGGTTGATTGTCGTTGCATTGATCGCACACGGAGTTTTCGATTTTTTTCATGGTCACTTGATCGACAATCCCGGTGTTCCCGTATGGTGGCCGGCGTTCTGTCTTTCTTGCGACTTGGTGATGGCGGCCTATTTGGCTTGGTTGCTCAAAAAATCAAGGCTGGTGGCTAACCCCGAAGTCGTAGCGGCGCAGCAGGTCCTTCGCAATGGCCATACGCTAGGCGAGTATTCCATCGGCGGCAGGTCCATCGCGCGCGTGAAACGATCGAGAACGCCGAGCGCGGAAGCGTAGCCTTCCTGGCCAGTTGCGCCATCGTCCAGGAGCGCGCGGAGATCGCCGATTCCGCGCGTCAGTTGCCACGTTCCGCATCATCATCGCTGTCGAAGGGATGACGCCAGCTTCCACGTTTGGGTATTCGGAAAGAGGACCCAAATAACCTTCCACGCATTGCGGCGCACCCGCACATGTTTGCAAAGCCGCTCGGAGATGTCGCTCCCCCGTTGTATCGGACTTGATCTTCTTCGACGATGCAGTGATAGTTCTTACCGCTGCAAATGGTTCGTAGCACTGTGCTGTTCGGTAGGAATAGCTGCTTCCACTGAAAGCCACCTCTCATCGACATTGGGATTGACTCTGGGCTGTTGCGCGCCACCCATTCTTGGATGGCGATCGCGCCAATTTCCCACATCTCTTGTTGGTAGCCCGTGTGACCTGAGGCGCGAAAGTTGATGGAATGTCTCCATTGAGATAGGGAGGT
>DASRXO010000036.1:0-8398 GCA_035654095.1 Telluria sp. | reverse complement strand
TGGGTCGTCAATCGCGACCGGACCGAGCAGGACAAATTTCTCGGGCAGGCTCTCGTGCCCGAAATTGGGCGTCGGCAGGCCGCCGCTGGTCAAGGCGGACGCGGTCATGCTGAATGGCGTCCCGGCCTTCACAAAAACCGGACCAATCGGCGATAGCGTGGCCGGATTGGGCGTACTGCCCTGTTTAATGGAACTCAGCGCCAAGCTTGCCGGCCGCGACACGAACGCCAGGCCAGGCACGGCGTTGTTGGCCGGATCGCGCAAATAGAGCTGGACCTGGCCGACGTCGTTGTAGTTAAAAGCCAGCTTCGCGGACGATGGCGACGATCCGGAAAAATCGACGGTGATCCCGGCCGACCAGGCGGTTGGCACGCCGCCGCTTGCCGCACAGGGCGGCAAGCTTGTCGAAACTTGCGCCATCGTGGCCAGCGTGGCGCTTACCCCCGCCCCCGTGGCCGGATTGACGCAGCTGAGCGCAAACGTCATCGCCGGGTGACTGGCTGCCGGTGTGGCGACCAGTCCGTTGACCACGGCTGTGACATACACGTCCGATGGCGTACCGGCGACGGTGGACGCGAAGCCGAAACGCTTGCATCCCTGCGCGGGATCGTCCACCGGCATGCCCGCGATACATGGCGCGGTGGTCAGCACGTACGAGAAGCCCGCCGTCGCGACGGTCCCGGTGTTGCCCGCCGTGTTGTTGGCAGCCACGTTATCGAACAGCTGGCCGCCCACGCCCGCGGTGTTGGTGATGGTGCCGCCGCCGCTGACGGAGGCGGTCAATGTGATGGCCGGCAGCGAGGCGTTCGGCAGCAGCGCATTGGCGTAGGTGCAGGTGACGGCCTGGCCGCTTGCGCCGCAGCCCCAGCCGCTGCCGGCGGCCGACACATAGGTCAGGCCAGCCGGCAGGATGTCGGTCACGGTGATCGGCCCGCTCTCGGCATTCGGACCGTTGTTGGTGACCGTCAGCGTATAGCTGGTGGTGGCTAGTGCTTGCAATGGGCCGCTGCGCTGGATCGCGATCGCGAGGTCGGCGACCGGCACGTTCGGCACCGCGATGATTTCCGCATTCAGCAGGACCAGGTCCTGTCCCGTTTGATAGCGGGTGGAGGCGCTGGTTTGGCCGGCTGCGATCACCGGACTGCTGACCGTGTAGGCGTCGAAGTCGATCCCGTACGATGCTGCATCGTGATTGATGTTGCTGGCCGAGTTGAACTGGTTATGCGGCGGGTTGAGCGCATCCGTCATTCCGACGCCATTGAACAGCAGGTCCTCGTCATTGTCGCCCAGCGTCGCATCGCCTTCCCAGGTAATGTGGCCGATGCGGCCGGTGACGCCTGCGGTGAGCGGGGTCGGAATCTTGAAGTTGCTCAGGTTGAAGGTGACGCCGCTGTAACGGATGTATTGAAAGCCCTCGTACAGATTGAGGATGCGGAAAGGCTCGCTCGCGTCGGCATAGATCACCAGCAGCGAAAAGCCGCCGATCACGCCTTCAGCCGCGCAATAGGGATTGCCGGCATTCACGTTCAATCCACGGAAGCTATAGCTGCCATTGCGCTTGTCCGCGACTTGCGCCGTCACGTCGGCGGCGGCCGCGAAATAGGTATAGCCGATGGTGTTGGACAGATACTGGCGCGCGCTCGGCGCGCTCAGGGAGTCGCCTTCGAACGTGATCGTATAGTCCGGATTGGAACTCGAGGCGGCCCAATACAGCTGCGCGCTCAGAATCGTCGCATTGGCCGGGATACCCGACAGGGTCGCTTTCTGCACGGCGTTGGCCGGTGAGACCGCGCACGCGTCTTTCGAGTTCGACTTGGTGCGCATGGTCACCTGCGTGCCGACAAAATTGACGTTGCCGGCGAAGCTTTTGAACAGCGTGACCGGTGTGTCGGCGTGCGCACTGCACATAAGCAGCGCGAGCAGCGCGCCTGACAGCCAGCGGGCGACGCGCAGCGCCATCATATCGTCACCTCGATCCGACGCTGCACATAGTCGACACTGTTGATCGGGACCTGGCAACTGCCGCCGGCCGGCTGCAAATTGCATGCGATCGCGGTAATGACGAAGCGGTCCAGCGCGGTGGTCGGTCCCAGGCTCGGGTCGTGTACTAACCTGCAAGTGACGGCAACCGTGAAGCCGCTCGGTGTGCCGTTCATTGGCAACGCAAACGTCGCGCTGCTGCAACTGCCATTCCGAAATTGTTGGTACAAGCCCCATTCGATGCCGGCGCGTGCCGCCTGGTAGGCGCGCGCACCTTGCACGTCGAGCGTGGAACTGTTTTGCTGAGCGGTGAACACCGTTACCATGGCGACCCCAAGCCCGGCCAGCACGACCAGCAGGAAAATCGCCGTGATCAGGCCCACGCCGGTGCTGCGCCCCAGCCTGCGAATTGGGAAACGGCGTGTCGTGGTCATGGCGTGTTATCCACGTGAACCTGATCCACCAGCTTGACGGTCGCATCGGTGCTGTTGCGCGGCTGGAGTTCGAGCGTGAGGATCACCAGCGCGCTACGCGTCGTCGCCAGCGAGGTGTAGCTGAACTGGCACGTCGCGACGCGCCCTGCGATCAGGCGGTACTGGCTGCCGGTCAGGGAGGCCGTATCGGCTGCCGGCGGGACCGGCGCTGCGACCTGGCTCGGATTGAAGCCATAGTTCCACTGGCGGCTCAACACCATGTTGCCGTTGGCGCCGGTGGTGCACACATAGCTGACTGGTTGGCCCACCACCTGGAAGCGCGAGCTTTCCGAAGGCATCGGTGGATTTTGGGCGCCGAATGGACTGGTTGTGCCCTCAAGCGTGATCTGCTTGCCAGACACCGAGTCGACCCTCGCGATATTGGTCGCGCCCGCCGTCGTGTAGGCATCGGCCGGCGAGAATCCTGGCCCGAGGTTACCGACCACCACATAGTCCTGGTGGCCGACGATCGCGCCTTTGCCGCTCGGCATATCACCCACCACGGTAAAGCTGGTGTTATTCGGATTGGCGAAATCGAGCACCGGCAGGCCCGCCGCGCCATCCTCGGCCGCGAGATAGCGCCCGCCACTCTTGGTTGGAATGAACTCGATCGCGCTGACGGTCGGCGAACTCACCACGCGTATGCTGTTGGGCAAAGCCAGCCGCAAGTCGCGCGCGATGCGGCGCAGCGCGAGGTCGGCGGTGTCGCTCAGTTCGGCGCGGTCGAGGCTGTCGGCATAACCCTGTACCGGGGCGCGGATGAAGACCGCGACGATCGCGCCGAGCACGCCGATGATGACGATGACAATGACCGCCTCGACCAGCGTAAAGCCATGCGCAACAAGGGGAACGGGGCGGCGGCTCATGGCGAGGTCGGCGCGTAGCGCGTGCGATAGCCGTCGAGTACCAGGTTCTGGCCGTCGTAACTGACCGTGACCCAGATGTGCAGCACCTCGGTGTCGGCCGCGGTAACGGCCGCGCCGATATTGTTGAGGACAGCGGGCGCCATCTGGACCGTCACGTTGTAGCCGCTCAGGTTGAAGGCGTTGCCGTCTACATCAGTCGAAATCACGGTCGCGCAAGGCGTGGTGGGCGTGCTGGCACATGGCACGTAATCGTTCACGTTGTCGTAGGGCCGCGGGCCGACCGGCTCGGTCCCGGTGCCCTGCCCCCAGTTTTCTTGGATGTTGCAGGCGGCCGTGTTGGCGGCCGAATCGGCGTTCGGCGAAGTCGGATCGCAATAGGTGAACTTGGCCAGTTCGACTTCCTCCAGCACGGCCTCGGCCAGCATCAGCGCCTGCTTGCGGCGCACCGGATCGGCACTGTTGGCGGTGGTCAGGCGCATGACCTGGACGATGCCGACCAGCGCGACCGACACGATCACGATGAACATCACCAGCTCGATCAGCGTGACACCGCGCTGGGGTGGTGTGCGCTTAATAGACATAGCCGGTTTCCGGAGCCACGTTCACGGTGCGGGTAACACCGCCCGCACTGATATTCAAGGCCAGTGGCGCGAAGCTCGAGACCAGCGCGCCATCGGCGTCGGCAGCGGCATACGGCTTGCCTTGGGCGTCGAAATAAAAGTAGGCGGTGGCCGGATTGGTCGCATAGCTGATGCCGGCCGGGACCGCTTCACACATGCTCGTGCTTGAACCGCAGTAGCTGAGGGTCGCGCTGCTGCCGCTGTTGGCGCCGGACGGCGCCGGCACCATGGCGGAGGCGCAGCCCATACCGGCCTGGTAGCAGACGAACAGCGCGATGCCGCCGCCGTCGAGCCGGACGAACACCGAACGATTTTGTGCCACCGCGACCTTTTGCGCGTAACGCAACATGGTCTTGGCTTGGGCCGTGAAGCCATCGGCGTCAAAGCCGGTACGGTCAAAATAGCGTGACAGGCCGATCGCGCCAAGGATCCCGGCCAGGATCATCACCACGATCAATTCGACCATGGTGAAGCCACGCTGGCGGCTGGGGGAATGAAAATGGCCGGTCACAATGTCCGCTTCATGAATTTGCGACCGGCCATCGATCGACGCCGCGAGGAGCGGCTATCAGCAGTTGGCCGCGGTCGCCGTCAGGGTCAGCGTTGGCGGCAGGTTGACTCCGGCGGACTCGGTATAGGTCAGGAAGCAGGTGGTGGCCTTCGGGCTGTTCGCGATACTGGTCGGAATGAACGCGACTGCGCCGGCGGCCACCGCCGGCGACACGTTAGCCACGAGCGTTGCCGGTCCGAGGATACGGGTGTAGTCGTTCGCCAGGCCTGCCGCAGCGACCAGGCCATCATCGGCTTTCGGGTAACCGGTAAGCGGCGCGGTCGTTGGGAAATTGATCGTAGCGCCTTCCACCGCGAGGGTCTGCAGCGGGATTCCGGTAGAGTTCACCAGGTATTTACCATGTGCCATGGCGGCGGTCGCGCTCAGTGCGCCGCGCGCTGCCTGCAGGCTGGCCAAGCGGGCGTCGCCGCCCAGGTCGGCAAAGCGCGGCAAGGCAGTCGCTGCCAAAATGCCGAGAATGACGATCACGACGATCAGCTCGATCAGCGTGAAACCCGCTTGCGCACTCTTTTTGATGCTTAATTTGTTCATTCTAAATCTCCAAACTTTTTGATTTGAGGGGAGAAACAATTACCGGAGCCCAACATTGGCCGCGGCGGTGCGATCGACAACTTGATCCAGAACTGCTCCTTCGATCAAGACAGGCGATCCGGACGGCTTGGCGGGGGCTGTGGGCAAGCGGGGCAATTTTACCTTGAATTTCAGCAAGTTAGGTGGCTTTGCTGCAAAACTCCACGAGTTGCTCAAGACGTAAACCAAAGTCTTGTCGGCGCGGTCGAAGTACCAGTTCCCAGGCGGTATGTTTTCAAGCTCGGGCGCATAGTATTCGCCAAGATAATTGGAGGGTTTTTCAGAGAGCCACCCTATGGGATTCTCCTCGGCCAACGTAGACAAGGCTGCCGTCCGTTGCGTTATTCGCAATTGCGCGTTCTTGAACTGCAGCGCGCTGCGCAGGGTCCCAATTAGTTGTTCCGCCGCCACAATTTCGGCCTGCTCCTGATAAAACAGCACCCGATTGGTGAGCAGCGCGACCAGCACCGCAAGCACCGACGCGGCCACCGCCAGCTCGAACAGCGTGAAGCCGCGCTGGCGCATTATCTATGCAGAGCAACTTTGCCGAGATCCCAGATCGGCAGGAAAATCCCCAAGGCCAGCACCAGCACCATCGCGCCGAGGAAGGTGATCAGGATCGGTTCGATCTGGGCCGACAGCGTCTTGAGCTCGTAATCGACCTCGCGCTCGTACATCTGGGCGATCTCGTCCATGAGCTCGTCGAGCGAGCCCGATTCCTCGCCCACCGCGATCATCTGCAGCACCACCGGCGTGAACACGCCGGCCGTGACCGAGGTGCGCAAGATGCTCTCGCCGCGCTCGACCCCGTCGCGCATCTGCTCGATGCGCGCGCACAGGTAGGCGTTGTCGACCGTCTGCGAGACCACGGTCAGCGCCTGCACGATCGGCACCCCGCTCTTGCTCGACAAGGCGAAGCTGCGCGCGAAGCGGGCCATGGTGCCCTTCTGGATGATCTTGCCGGCGACCGGAATCCGCAGCTTGCCCCGGTCCCAGGCGTAGCGTCCGGCCGAGGTGGCGACCCAGGCGCGCAGCCCGAGCACCGCGCCACCCAGCGCGAACAGCAGCAGCGGCCAGTATTCGACCATGAAGGCGGAACCGGCGATCAGGATCCGCGTCATCAGCGGCAGCTCGGCGTGGAAGCTGGCGAACACCTTGACGAACTGCGGGATCACGAACAGGTTGACGATCACCATCGCCACCACCATCGCGAACACCACGAAGCTCGGGTAGCGCGTCGCGCTCTTGACCCGCGCCCGCATGTCGCGGTCGAATTCGAGGTGGTCGAACAGGCGCAGAAACACGTCCTCGAGGCGGCCGGTCATCTCGCCCACCCGCACCATCGACAGGTAGAAGTTCGAGAACACAGTGGGATGGCGGCGCATCGCGGCCGACAGCTCGCGGCCCGAATCGAGCGACTCGCGCAAGTCCTTGATCACGCGCCCGAACGACTTGCTGATGGCCGACTCCTGCAGCCCCGCCAGCCCGCGCATGATCGGCACACCCGACTTGAGCAAGGTGTACATCTGGCGGCTGAACAGCTGCACGTCCATCGAGGTGACCTTGCGCTCGGTGAGCTTGTCCCACCAACCCTGGCCGCCGGCCGCGCTGCCGATCGTCTTGCTGGTGAGCGCAATGTCGATCGGCGTGACGCCGGTGCCGAACAACTGGTCGGCGATGGCGCCGCTGTCGGCGCCCTCCAGGATCCCCTGCAGCAGTTCGCCGCGCGCGTTGCGGCCCTTGTAGGCGTAGAACGGCACCTCAGTCCTCCAGCTGGTTACTGATGCGCATCGCCTCGGACACCGTGGTGCGCCCCTGCACCGCCAGCTGGACCGCATGGCGGCGCAAGGTCGCGCCCCCCATTTCCTCGTACGCGGCCTTGAGGAAGTGGGCCGGATCGGGATGGTTGGCGGCGGCCGTCACGGCGCTGGTCATCTCGAGCAGCTCGTAGACCCCGGTGCGGCCGCGGTACCCCATGCCGTTGCAGTGCGAGCAGCCTTTGCCATGGAAAAAGTGGGTCGTGTCCAGCTGCTCCTTGAGCTCGACCCGCAGCCACTCGTGTTCGGCCGCGGTCAAGGTGTGGGGCGTGGTGCAGCTTTCGCAGATCACGCGCACCAGGCGCTGCGCCAGCACCGCCTGCAAGGAACTGCCCACCATGTAGCGCGGCACGCCCATGTCCATCAGGCGCAGCGGGGTGCTGGCGGCGTCGTTGGTGTGCAGGGTCGACAGCACCAGGTGGCCGGTCATCGCGGCGCGCAGGCCGATCTGGGCGGTCTCCTGGTCGCGCATCTCGCCCACCAGCACGATGTCCGGGTCTTGCCGCAGGGCGGAGCGCAGCACGCGCGCGAACGACAGGTCGATCTTGTCGTTGACCTGCACCTGGTTGATGCCGGGCAGCCGGTACTCGACCGGGTCCTCGACCGTGATCAGCTTCTTCTCGACCGAGTTGAGTTCGGACAGCGCACTGTACAGGGTGGTGGTCTTGCCGCTGCCGGTCGGGCCGGTGACCAGCACCAGGCCGTTCGGCCGCTGCACGATGGCGCGGAATTTTTCGACCAGCTTGGGCGGCATGCCGATCGCATCCAGCCGCAAGGTGGTGCCGCCCTGGTTCAACAAGCGCATCACGACCGACTCGCCGTACTGGGTCGGCATGGTCGAGATCCGCACGTCGATGCGCTGCTGCTTGACCTTGATCGCGAAGCGGCCATCCTGCGGCAGGCGCTTTTCGGAAATATCGAGGTCGGCCATGAGCTTCAGGCGCAGCGCCAGCGGGGTGGCGATCTTGATGTCGGCCTCGGTCTGCAAGTGCAGCAGGCCGTCGATCCGGAAGCGGATCTGCAGCCGTCCTTCCTGCGGTTCGATGTGGATGTCCGAGGCGCGCACCTGGGTCGCGTCGTCGAACACCGATTGCAGCAGCTTGACGATGGGCGCCTCTTCCAGCCCGGGATTGGCGGCCAGCGCGCCGAAGTCGACGAAGGTGTCGCCCAGGTCCTGCTCGAGCTCGCGCGCGAAGTCGGTGATTTCCTCGGTGCGACGGTAGATGCGGTCGATCGCGCCCAGCACCTCGGTCTCGTTGACCACCGCCAGCTCGATCGCCGTCTTCACCAGCCGCGCGATTTCGTCGTAGGCGAACAAGTCGGTCGGGTCGGACATGCCGATCAGCAGCGAGCCGCGGCGGTCTTCCAGCACCAGCGCGCGGAAGCGGCGCGCCTGGGTCTCCGGCAGCAGGCGCACGACCTCGGGATTGATGTTGTAGAACTTGAGGTTGATGTAGGGAATGTCGAGCTGCTTGGCCAGCGCGCCCGAAATCTGGTCTTC
>DASRXO010000035.1:0-3694 GCA_035654095.1 Telluria sp. | reverse complement strand
CGATGCCGGCGCCGACGCCGAGTTCGCCCGCGCGCACGCCGCCCGCGGGCGCGCCCAGGGCCAGCGTGCGGATCGGCACCGACAGGCAGAAGTCGCCCACCGCATGCGCCGCGCCGGGCGGGTCGAACCAGCCGATCGCGCCGGTGTAGATGCCGCGCGCGGCCGGCTCCAGCTCGCGGATGATCTCCATCGTGCGGCGCTTGGGCGCGCCGGTGATCGAGCCGCAGGGGTAGAGCGCGGCGAATACCTGCACCAGCGATGCGTCCGGCCGCAGCGTCGCGCTCACGGTCGACGTCATCTGCAGCACGCTGCTGTAGCGCGTGACCTCGAACAGCGCCGGCACCTCGACGCTGCCGGTCACCGCCACGCGGCCAAGGTCGTTGCGCAGCAGGTCGACGATCATCAGGTTCTCGGCGCGGTTCTTGGGGTCGGCCGCCAGCGCGGCGGCGCGGCGCTGATCGTCCGCGTCGTCGCCGGAGGCGGGCGCGGTACCCTTCATCGGCCGCGCGATCAACGCGCCGCCGCTGTGGCGCACGAACAGCTCGGGCGACAGCGACAGCACTGCCTCGCCGCCGGGCAGGGCGACCAGCGCGCCATACGGCACCGGCTGGCGCGCGCGCAAGCGCCCATACAGCGCGAACAGGGAACCGAAGGCGTCGAAGCGCAGCCGGTAAGTGTAATTGACCTGGTAGGTGTCGCCGGCCGCGATGTAGTCGTGGATGCGCGCCAGCGCGCGCGTGAACTCCGCCTCGTCCACGTTCGCGTGCACGCCTGCGATGCCGGCCGGCGCATCGCCTTCGGCCGCGGCGCGCGCGGCCAGCCATGCCGCCACCTCGTCCGGCGACAGGTGCGCGCAGCGTTCGAACAGCAGCACCTGCGCCAGCGGCCCGTCGATCGCATGCGCATCGATGCCGAGCAGGTGGCCGCCCAGTTCATACGTCAGCAGCGATACCGCGTACAGGCCGCGCGCCAGCGCCGCCTGCATCTCGTCCAGCAGCTGCGGCCACGCCGCCGCGTCGTCGCAGCGCAAGGTGCCGGTATGCCCCGTGTACAGGCGCGAACGCGCATGCACCGGGTCGGCGGCGCTCGCGTCGTCGAGCAGGGCAAAGCATTCGGCGCGATTCATGGCGATACCGGCAGCCCTCAAGCGGCGAGCAGCAGCGCGAGCTGCAGGGTGGTGCCCTCGGTGGGATTCTGTTTGAAGCCACTCTTGGCGTAGCGGTGCCAGCGGCCGACCACGTAGCTGATCAGCAGCGCGGCGCGCGCGGCGACGTCGGCCTCCGCGCCGTGGCCCTGGGTGACGGCCAGCCGCAGCGACTGTTTGCAGGCCAGCTCCACCTTGTCGTAGAACTGGTTCATGCGCAGTTGCAGGCGGTCGTCCTCGTTGACCAGCGCATCGCCGATCAGCACCCGCGTCATGCCCGGATTGTTGGCCGCAAAACCGAGCAGCATCTGCAGGATCGCGTGCGCCTGGTCGACGCCGCCCGCTTCGCGCTCCGCGATCTGGTTGATCAGCCCGAACACGCTGGACTCGATGAATTCGATCAGCCCTTCGAACATCTGCGCCTTGCTGGCGAAGTGGCGGTACAGCGCCGCCTCGGACACGTCGAGCCGCGCGGCCAGCGCCGCGGTGGTGATCTTCTCGCCCTTGGGCTGCTCCAGCATCGCGGCCAGGGCCTGGAGGATTTGCAGTTTGCGCTGTCCCGGCTTGATGCTTGGCATGTGATCTCGATGAGAGGTAAGGTTGGACTGGGGGGACGCCGTCAGCGCAGCCGGTTCAGCCGCGATGGCAGTTGTCGGACAGATTTTACTTTGACATCGACGTACGTGGGGCGTTTTAGCATTTTCGGCAGCGCCGCGGTCCCGATCGGGTCGCTCGCCTTCAGGTATTGGGTGACCCAGGCGGTGCGCATGCCGACCTGCTTGGCGGCGCGCAGGTTCTCCAGCGTGTCTTCCACCAGGATGCAGCGGCCGGCCGCCACGCCGTGCTTGCGCAGCAGCCGGCGCAGCATCAGCTTCGAGGGCTTGGGCCGCAGCCGGCGGTGCACCTGCATGTCTTCGATCGCGATGTGATGGCTGAAGTGGCGGCGCAGGCCGAGGTGGCGCATCACGTCGCTCGAATAGCGCATCGGCGCATTGGTCAGCAGGATTTTGCGGCCGGGCAGGCTGCGCAGCAGGCGGCCCAGGCCGCGCTCGAAGCGGATCATGGCCTGCAGCTCGTCCAGCGCATGGGTCTCGCGCAGGAAGTCGGCGGCGCTGACCTGGTGGTGCCTGACCATGCCGAGCAGGGTCGCGCCGTAGCGCTTCCAGTAGCGGTGGCGGGTGGCGCTGACCGCCTCCGCGCTGGCCGGCGTGGCGCCGTCGCCCAGCACCCGCGCGAGGTACACATTCATGTTCGCGCTGATGGCGGGGAAGATCGCTTGCGACGCGTTGTGCAGCGTGTTATCGAGGTCGAACAGCCACAAGGGCGGGGAGGAGGTAAGATTCGGCACAGGAGCTCTACGCGACACCAGCAAGGGAAAAAGAATGCGACGCCAGATTATAGTGGTCTTCCTCAGCCTGTTCTGCTTGACCCTGCCGCCGGCATGGGCAGCCGACCGCGGCGCATTGTTCAAGGTGACGGGCGGCGGCCACACCCTGTACCTGTTCGGCACCATCCACGTGGGCCTGGCCGACTTCTATCCGCTCGAGCCGCGCATCGCCGACGCGGTCGGCCACGCGCCCACGCTGGCGCTGGAGATCGACCCGCAGCAGGCGCCGGCCGACATGGCGCTGGCGATGCAGCGCTACGGCCTGTTCGCGCCCGGCAGCGCCGGCTACAAGTCGGTCCCGCCCGAGTTCAAGACCCGTCTCGACCGTGCGCTGGCCAAGGCCCATATCGACCCGGCCTCGGTGGCCCAGCTCAAGCCCTGGCTGCTGGCTACCGCGCTGGCGATGGGCGAATTCGCGGCGATGGGCTACCGCGCCGACCTCGCGGTCGACGGCAAGCTGGCCGAGATGGCGCGCGCCGCCAAGGTGAAGGTGGTGGCGCTCGAATCGGTGGAGTCGCAGCTGTCGATGTTCAACCGCCTGAGCGACGCCGAGCAATGGCGCTTTTTGGAAGAGAGCGTGGACATGATCGAATCGGGCCGCCAGCGCGAGGAGATGCGCCAGATCGTCGACGCCTGGCGCACGGCCGACAAGGCGGCGCTCGACGCCATCGCCGCGCGCGCCGAGGAAGACGGCACCTTGTCCGGCCAGTTCATCCAGAAGGTGCTGCTGGAAGAGCGCAACGGCCCGCTCGCCGACAAGCTGCAGCAGCTGCTGGCGCACGAAGACAACAGCGTGGCCGCGATCGGCGTGCTGCATTTGGTCGGCAAGCACAGCGTACCGGCATTGCTGCGCGCGCGCGGCGTCACGGTGGAGCGCGTGTACTGATGGGATAACGAGGGGGGGGTGGTGCCCTTTACGTGGATTGAACACGTGGCCTCTCCCTTACCAAGGGAGTGCTCTACCACTGAGCTAAAAGGGCGACAGGTATGGCAGCGAACGCTGCCCGAAATTCGTTCTTCACGGATGACCAGGAGAGTCGTCATTCCCGCGAAAGCGGGAATCCATACTCAGCATAGATTCCCGCTTTCGCGGGAATGACGACTGTCCCGGTAATCCGTGCACAAATTTTTAGTGCGACCGGATCATAGTGCCAAAAGCCTGT
>DASRXO010000034.1:0-4836 GCA_035654095.1 Telluria sp. | reverse complement strand
GGATTCGACCTGCACTTCGAGCTGGTCTTCGCCCAGGCCGGCCGGCAAGATGATTTTCTTGGTGATCACCGAGGCCGGCGGCATGCCCAGCGCGATCAGCTTGACCCGGGTGCCGCTCTTTTTCCAGACCCGGCGCACCGCTTCCGACACTTGCTCGATGTTTTCGATATTGCCGTCCACCACCGCGCCGCGCGGCAGCGCTTCGGCCGCATAGCGCTCCAGCCGCAGCTCATTCTTGCCGGCGTCGGCCAACTCCACCAGGCGTACGCCGGACGTGCTGATGTCCAAGCCCAGCAAAGGGGGATTGGCCTGTCCGAACAGGGAACCTAGATTGATCACGCGCGTACTCCTTGCCTACCTACATCATTGCCTACGCTGCAAAGTTACCATGCAGAACGAATAATGAAAATGCCAACTACCGGGAATTTGTTATAAAACCGCCATTTAGACTGCATACATAAGACACTACATTAAATCGTAGCAATAAGGTTGAGCCCGTGTAAAGGTATTTCTGCATTGGAACATTATGCGGATGGGCGGATAAACGACACTCTATGAACCTGCCGACATCATAGTTGTCGGCCGGTTCACACCTGTTCTTGAACCGGTCTTGGGCCGGGCGCGGCGGCGCGCCGCCTGCCTTGACGCTGCCTTATAATGGGCAGGTTTCCCACAGCAAGAGACCCGATTCGCATGACTTCTTCGACACCGGAGGGCACCACTCCCCCGTCCAAGGCGCCGCACCGCGCCAGGCGCCTGATGCTGATGCTGCTCGCGGGGCTGACCGGCGCCGGCCTGGTGGCGCTGCTGATCGTGGTGTTCGCGCTGGCGATGGCCTATCCGAACCTGCCGGCGCTCGACACCCTGACCGACTACCGGCCCAAGATGCCGCTGCGGATCTTCTCGGCCGACGGCGTGCTGATCGGCGAGTTCGGCGAGGAGCGCCGCAACCTGGTGCACATCAAGGACATCCCCGACATCATGAAGAAAGCCGTGCTGGCGATCGAGGACGACCGCTTCTACGAGCACGGCGGGGTCGACTACACCGGCATCTTGCGCGCGGCGATCCACAACGCGGCCGGCGGCGGCGCGCGCCAGGGCGCCTCGACCATCACCCAGCAGGTGGCGCGCAACTTCTTCCTGTCGAGCGAGCAGACCCTCAAGCGCAAGGCCTACGAGGTGCTGCTGGCCTGGAAGATCGAGCAAAACCTCAGCAAGGACCAGATCCTCGAGGTGTATATGAACCAGATCTACCTGGGCCAGCGCGCGTTCGGCTTCTCGTCGGCGGCCCAGATCTATTTCGGCAAGAACCTGAAGGACATCAGCATTGCCGAGGCGGCGATGCTGGCCGGCCTGCCGAAGGCGCCCTCGGCCTACAACCCGGTGGTCAACCCGACGCGGGCGCGCACCCGCCAGCAGTACATCCTGCAGCGCATGCACAACCTCGGCTACATCACCGACGCCCAGTTCGAGACCGCCAAGGCCGAGCCGCTGAAGATCAAGTCCGACAGCAGCGAGTTCGGGGTGCACGCCGAGTACGTGGCCGAGATGGCGCGCCAGCTGGTCTACGAGCAGTTCAAGGAAGAGACCTACACGCGCGGCCTGAACGTGTTCACCACCATCACCAAGACCGACCAGGACGCGGCCTACCTGGCGCTGCGGCGCGGCGTGATGGACTACGAGAAGCGCCACCCCTACCGCGGGCCGGAAGCCTATATCGACATCCCCAAGGTCAAGGAAGAGGCCGACGACGCGATCGAGACCGAGCTGGCCGACCACCCGGACAGCGACGACATCGTGGCCGCGATGGTGCTCGAGGCCACCCCGGCGCTGGTGACCGCGGTCACCGCCTCGGGCGAGGAAATCAAGATCAGCGGCGCGGGGCTGGCGTTCGCCCAGGGCTGGCTGTCGGACAAGGCGGCGCCGGCGCGCCGCGTCAAGCGCGGCGCGGTGATCCGCATCACGCAGGACGGCGGCACCGCCTGGACCATCACCCAGATGCCGGAGATCGAATCGGCCTTCGTGGCGGCCGACACCACCGACGGCGCGATCCGCGCGCTGGTGGGCGGCTTCGATTACAACCGCAACAAGTTCAACCACGTGACCCAGGCCTGGCGCCAGCCGGGCTCCTCGTTCAAGCCCTTCATCTATTCGGCTTCGCTGGAACGCGGGCTGTCGCCGGCCACCATCATCAACGATGCGCCGATCTCGTTCGACGCCGGCCAGACCGGCGGCCAGGCCTGGGAGCCGAAGAACTACGACAACAAGTACGAAGGGCCGATGACCATGCGCAAGGGCCTGACCAAGTCGAAGAACATGATCTCGATCCGCATCCTGCACAAGATCGGCGCCAAGTACGGCCAGGAATACACCACCCGCTTCGGCTTCGACGCCGAGAAGAATCCGCCCTACCTGACGCTGGCGCTGGGCGCGGGCGCCACCACCCCGCTGCAGATGGCCGGCGCCTATTCGGTGTTCGCCAACGGCGGCTACCGGGTCAGCCCCTACCTGATCTCGAAGGTCACCGACGCCAACGGCAAGGTGCTGTCGCAGGCCCAGCCCGACAAGGCCGGCGACGACGCCAACCGCGTGATCGACGAGCGCAACGCCTTCCTGATCGACAGCATGCTCAAGGACGTGGTGCGGTACGGCACCGCGACCAAGGCGCTGGTGCTCAAGCGGCCCGACATCTCGGGCAAGACCGGCACCACCAACGATTCGATGGACGCCTGGTTCGCCGGCTACCAGGCCAAGCTGGTGGGCATCGCCTGGATCGGCTACGACCAGCCGAAGAACCTGGGCAACCGGGAAACCGGCGGCGGCCTGGCCTTGCCGATCTGGATCGGCTACATGCAGAAGGCGCTGAAGAGTATCCCGATCGAGGAGCGCGCGGTGCCGCCCGGACTGGTGCTGGTGGGCGACGAGTACTACTACGCCGAGAACCCGCCCGGCACCGGGGTCCAGAACCTCGACGTCGGCGCGCGCGGCACGCCGGCCGAAGAGAAGGTCAAGGACGCGGTCAAGAACGAGTTGTTCTGACGCCGGTCAGAGCGTGATCGCGGCGCCGCCCTGGGCGCTGGCCAGTTGCGACAGGGTGGCGAACAGCTCGGAACCGTCGCGCGTGTTAAGCCAGGCGTCGCCGACGCGCTTGTAGTGGAAGCCGCCCGACTTGGCGGCCACCCACATCTCCTGCAGCGGCGCCTGGCTGTTGACGATGATCTTCGAGCGGGTGTCGATGAATTCGATTTCGAGCACATTGCCGCTGCGCTTGCACTCGACGTCGAGCAGGTCCTGGTCGTTCAGGCGGTCCAGCGCCGACTCGATCTTGTCCAGCGTCGATTCGGCCAGGTCCAAAAATTCAGTTTCGCTCATGCTACACTCCAAGATCTGCTAATCAAACCGTGATTCTAATCGTGAAGTCCACTATTGCGCTCAAACTCAGCGCGGCCGCCTGCGCCGCCGCCCTGCTGGCGGCTTGCGGCCAGCCCGGCCCGCTGTACATGCCGAAGCCGCCCACCAAACCCGTACCGCCCGCCGCACCGCCGTCCGCCAACCCACCCGCTGCCCCTCAACACTGACCATGTCGCATTTCACCTATCAAGACGGCGTCCTGCACGCCGAACGCACGCCCCTGCCCCGCATCGCCGAACAGTTCGGCACCCCGACCTATGTCTACTCGAAGGCGGCGCTGCTGGAGAACTTCGCCTCCTACGCCGACGCCTGCAAGGGCCGCGACGCGCTGGTCTGCTATGCGATGAAGGCCAATTCCAACCTCGCGATCCTGGACTTGCTGGCGCGCCAGGGCGCCGGCTTCGACATCGTCTCGGGCGGCGAACTGCTGCGCGTGATCGCGGCCGGCGGCGACCCCGCCAAGGTGATCTTCTCGGGCGTGGGCAAGACCGCGGCCGAGATGCGGCTGGCGCTGTCGCACGACATCCTGTGCTTTAACGTCGAATCGATTCCCGAGCTGCACCGCCTGAACCAGGTGGCCGGCGAGATGGGCAAGACTGCGCCGGTGTCGCTGCGCGTGAATCCGAACGTGGACGCCAAGACCCACCCCTACATCGCGACCGGGCTGAAGGCCAACAAGTTCGGCGTCGCCTTCGACGACGCGCTCGACACCTACCGCACCGCGGCCGCGCTGCCGCATTTGCGGGTGGTCGGGATCGACTGCCACATCGGCTCGCAACTGCTGGACGACGCCCCGCTGCTCGAGGCGCTCGACAAGCTGATCGAGCTGATCGACGCGCTGGCCGCCGAAGGCATCGCGCTGCACCACCTCGACATCGGCGGCGGCATCGGCATCGATTACGGCGAGGCGGGCGAGGCGGCGCCGGTGCCGGTGGGCGACTACCTGGGCCGGCTGTTCGCGCGCATCGACGCCTGGCGCGCGGCCAGGCATGGCGGCGCGCCGGTCAAGGTGATCTTCGAGCCGGGGCGCTCGATCGTCGGCGACACCGGGGTGCTGCTGACCATGATCGAATTCCTGAAGCCGGGCGCGGAAAAGAATTTCTGCGTGGTCGACGCGGCGATGAACGACCTGATGCGGCCGGCGCTGTACCAGGCCTGGATGGGGGTGCAGGCGGTGCGTCCGCGCGCCGGCGCCGCGCTGACCTACGACGTGGTGGGGCCGGTGTGCGAGTCGGGCGACTGGCTGGCGCGCGAGCGCGCGCTGGCGGTCGAGCCGGGCGACCTGCTGACCGTGATGACGGCGGGCGCGTATGGATTGACCATGGCGTCGAACTACAATACGCGCGGCCGCGCGGCCGAAGTGATGGTCGATGGCGAGCAGGTGCACCTGATCCGGCAGCGCGAGAATCCGGCCGAGCTGTTCGC
>DASRXO010000033.1:0-2688 GCA_035654095.1 Telluria sp. | reverse complement strand
ATGCTGCTGTACATCATCACGAACGCGATGCTGTTCTCGTTCCTGATGACCAGCGAGAACATCCCGCAGGCGATGGCCGGCTGGATCACGGGGCAGGGGCTGGGCGTGGTCGGCTTCCTGCTGGTGGTGAACATCTTGCTGCTGCTGGCCGGGAATGTGATGGAGCCGTCCTCGATCGTGCTGATCATGGCGCCCATCCTGTTCCCGGTGGCGATGAAGCTGGGAATCGACCCGGTGCACTTCGGCATCCTGATCGTGGTGAACATGGAGGTCGGGATGTGCCATCCGCCGGTTGGCCTGAACCTGTACGTGGCGTCGGGGATTACCAAGATGGGGATCTCGGAGCTGACCGTGGCGGTGCTGCCGTGGCTGTTGACCATGCTCGCGTTCCTGGTATTGATCACGTATGTACCACAAATTTCGCTGTGGCTGCCGCATTTGGTTTACAACTGAAATAATTTCATCATTCGTGTAAAAAAAGCCACGCTTCCGCAATTTAATTGCGTTATGATTGGCTCCTTTCCGGCACCAAGCTGGTGCGCGAGAGAGAAAAGAATGCACATTTTGGGGAGCAGTAGATAAAAAACGGTAGTCCATACCGGAGACATATCGAGGAGACGCACGTTTTACAGAATGTCGTTGGCACTGCCAAACGGCCGGGAACGTGAAGCAAGTTAGAGCGCACCTTTGGGTGCGCTTTTTTTCGCCCCTACGCCGCCCCCTAACCGGGGACAGACCACCATTTTGCAAGGGAATCCCTTGCAAAATGGTGGTCTGTCCCCGGTTTTAGAAGGCTTGGCGCGGGTGCGGATTTGGCGGTAAACTGGCGGCATGAGAGTACAACAGGGCAGTGAGATCTTTTCCGCCATCGTGGCGGCGCCGTTCGGCGCGGTCGGCATCCGCAGCGACGCCGGCTGCATCAGGGAGCTGTGCTACCTGCCGCCCCATTTTGGTGAGAAAGAAGCCGCCGACCCGCTGGCCGAGCTCGCCGCGCGCCAGGTCGAGCGCTACCTCGCCGATGCCGATTTCGCCTTCACCCTGCCGCTGGCCAGGGTCGGCAGCGCGTTCCAGCACAAGGTCTGGGACGCGATCGCCACCATTCCGCGCGGTTCGGTGCGTACTTACGGCCACGTCGCCAGGATGATCGGCTCGGCCCCGCGCGCGGTCGGCCAGGCCTGCGGCGCGAACTGGTTTCCGCTGGTGATCCCTTGCCACCGGGTCACCGCCGCCGGCGGCCTGGGCGGCTTTTCCAATCACGACGACGAGAACGGCTTTCACCTCGGCGTCAAGCGCTGGCTGCTGGCCCACGAAGGCGCGAACGGAGCTCCATGGCAGCAGCAGACGATCTGGTAGCCGGTTCGGCCAACCTGGCGCTGATCGACGAGTTCTGCGACAACCTCTGGCTCGAACAGGGCCTCGCCAGGAATTCGCTCGAGGCCTACCGGCGCGATCTGCGCCTGTTCGCGCGCTGGCTGGAAGTCACGCGGCCCGGCGCCGCCGGCCTGTACCAGGTCGGGGCGCATGACCTGGATGCCTATTTCGCCGCCCGCCACGCCCAGTCCAAGCCGAGCTCGGCCAACCGCCGGCTGTCGGTGCTCAGGCGCTTCTACCAGCTCGCCGCGCGCCAGCACAAGGTGGCGGCCGACCCGACCCTGAAGAAGCCCTCGGCCAAACAGCCGCTGCGCTTCGTCCACACGCTGAGCGAGCCGCAGGTCGAGGCGCTGCTGGCCGCGCCCGACGTGGCCACCCCGCTCGGCCTGCGCGAGCGCACCATGCTCGAGCTGATGTATGCGAGCGGCCTGCGGGTGTCGGAACTGGTGGGCCTCAAGCTGGTCGAGCTGAGCCTGAACGACGGTGTGTTGCGCGTCACCGGCAAGGGCAGCAAGACGCGCCTGGTGCCGTTCGGCGAAGAGGCGCGCCACTGGATCGAGCGCTACCTGAAGCAGGCGCGCGGCACGATCCTCAACGGCCAGGTCGACGACGCGCTGTTCGTCACCGCGCGCGGCGGACCCATGACGCGCCAGATGTTCTGGGTGCTGATCAAGAAGCATGCGCTGAAGGCCGGCATCAACGCGCCGCTGTCGCCGCACACCCTGCGCCATGCCTTCGCCACCCATTTGCTGAACCATGGCGCCGACTTGCGGGTCGTACAGTTGCTGCTCGGACACTCGGATATTTCCACAACGCAAATCTATACCCACGTCGCGCGCGAGCGCCTGAAGCAACTGCATGCCGAGCACCACCCACGTGGTTAATTCAAATGCGGATCGCATAACTGCGTCATAATGGTGCCTGCAGCGCTCCCCCTTTCTTTACCGACAACCGCAGAGGTGATTCATGGCTAAAACTAATTTCCAGTACGAAAAGCGACAGCGGGAATTAGAAAAAAAGAAGAAGGCGGAGGAAAAAGCCAAGCGCAAGCTCGAGGCCAAGACCAGTCCGGGCGGCGAGTCAGCCGACGCGCCGGACGATGACGATGCCGGCGAGGCGTCCCCAGAAACGCGCAACCCGGCCTGAGCCGGGTTGTTGCAGGCCGCGCCGTTCAGGCGACCTCGGCCATCTTTTCGTCCCGTTTTTCTTCCACGTGTTCCCCGTCTTCCGGCTTGCCCTTGAACCAGCGCGCGGCGCGCTTGCCGAGGTTGTCGAGGTAGGTGTAGGCCACCGGCACCACCACCAGCGTCAGCAGGG